>JBNLCD010000742.1:0-2468 GCA_050303635.1 Anaerolineae bacterium | reverse complement strand
CGATAGGCTAGCCCGAAAGTAAGCAGGCCGAGCGGTACCATGATCAGAAATATGGCGCGCCAACCCGGTCCGGCGAGTAAAAATCCACCAAACGTCGGACCCAGCGCGGTGCCAATCGATGACATGGTTGCCAGTAAGCCCATAGCACTGCCCGTTCGTTCAGTCGGAACCGTTTCACGCACGAGCGCAATGGTGAGAGCCAAGAGAATAGCACCGCCTAAACCTTGGAGTGCCCGAAAAATAATGAGGAGCCAAAAACTGGGAGCCACGCCACATAAAAAGGATGCCGTAGTAAAAAGTGCAATGCCCGTTAGTAATACGCGGCGATGGCCAATAATATCGCCCAGCCGCCCTACACTGACAATCATGATGGTCGTGGCCAGCAAATAGGCGATGACGATCCATTGCACCGCTTGAAACGGCGCATCAAATGCTTTCGCGAGGGTTGGCAAGGCAACATTCGCGGCACTCACCCCCAACGACGACAGCAACATCGAAAGCGCGAGACTAACCACCGCCCCCCGTAATGCAAATGATTGCACATTATCCGCATTCCACTCTTTAGATTGCGTCGTCATGCGCTAACACCTTCTCTATGAGCAGATTAACGATCTGACCCGCTTCGTCGTCGGTTAACTCACCAAAGAAGCTTGCCGCCATTTCAACACCAACTTCTTCGATTTCAGTGACGGCCACTTTGCCCTGATCCGTAATCTGGACACGATTGGTACGTTTATCGGTTTCGTCCTTGGTGCGGATGATATAACCCGCTTGCTCAAGATTTTTCAGGGCACGACCCGCATTGCTCCGATCCACAAAGAGTTTATTTGAAAGCTCATCTTGGGTCGCCGTGCCGCCTTCCAGACTGAGCAAGCGTAACAAACGGGCTTCCGTGTGATTGAGGCCTAGTTTGGCGAAATATTGTTCGGCCAATAGATAACGCCGGCGGGCCAATACGCCGATGAGATCAAACAGTTTCAGTAGATTTTCCACGTATAATCCTCATTCTTATACACATATTTACCGATTTTTAAATATATGCGTGCGCACGCATATATTTAAAATACGACAAGATTACTCACAATACAAGAGGCAAGATTTTATCGAACAAGAAATCTTGCCCGAAAATTATTTTAGATACAGTGATGGATTTTTTGCTGAGGGTGCAAATTCTAGCTACTCAATGGTCCCAATCGCCTCAACTGTCCGTTGAATATTGTCATTTTCCCGGAACTTGACCAGCGTCACGACGGGCCGAAAGTATAAACTCGGACTGCGTAAACTCAAGGCAAACGTGGCTACCAGCTGATCTCGTTCCTTGATTGCCGCATCCCACTCTTCTTTGGGCAGAGCAACCAATTTTTCAGCAAATTCCCATGCTTTGGTGCGCGCCAATTCTACACTGAAGCTGGCCATCGCTTCATCTGTCAGACCACCTAGTCGATCAATCCAAATCAACCACGGCGAGACGGTGCCCAGCGCATCCTGCACTTTATCCACCAAATCGCTGATAATTTCATTGACCAGAAAATAATCGGATTTCACATTTTCGGTTAAGCCATCGGGATTAAGTTCAGCCACACAAATCCCCAAATCGAGACTGATATGCGCATTAATTCCCATGAGCAAGTGTTGCAGGGCAAGACTGGCCACATCATCTGCCGCGTCAAATGGCACTCGCCATGAGGATGTGAGCGTTTGTTTATCCGCATAAGCTTGATACGCCTCAAAATAACGATTCGAAAAAGCCACCGCCAATTCACGCACGCGGTCGGGTTCTTTGAAAATATCAGGCGAAGCCGTGGTGTTTTTTACATTGATGGTCATAATGCGGTACAAAGAAGCAAAAAAAGCAAAACGGGTATTTTCTTCGATGGATTTGGCAATGATACCATCCAACAATTCAATCACATCATCAATCTGTGCGGCGTGCATATGGCAAATGTCCTTTAGGCAAGGTTACCTAATCCCCTACGCGTGAGATTGATGATAATCCAAAGCCATGTGCGACACAACAATCTGTGTTCCTATCGAACCATAAATAAAGGCGCGATCATCATTACGGCGGGCCAATTTAACTTGGATTCTGGTAGGGATGGGCCGATGTGCCCATCCGTTTTCTTGCCACATCATATTTCGACCATCACGGCGGAACACATCGGTTCCGCCCTACCTGTAGTGGGATTAATTGCATTTCTCAGGGATAATTTATAATCATAATTACAAGACATATTCGATCTTGAGATACGAGACAAAAATGACGACAGATGAAGCCGCAAAATTGTTTGAAGGAATTGGAGTAGTCTTGTTTAATCGAGGAGATACAGGGCTTAGTGGTGGTTTTAATAATCTGCCTGAAATAATTCATGGAGATGTACTGCCATACATCCCGGGAAAAATCAATTAATATGGTGTTCACGCGCATCAGAGCCTGGAATAGTGACGCCAGATTATCATAATGCTCGATT
>JBNLCD010000741.1:0-2470 GCA_050303635.1 Anaerolineae bacterium | reverse complement strand
TTTTTAGCTTGCAGGCGGGCGGGAATAACGCGAGTTTGATTCAAGACCAAAATATCACCGGGGCGGAGATAGTCACCTAAATCGGCAAATTGTCGATGTTCAACTTCACCACTTTGTCGATTCAAAACCAACAACCGGGACGCATCGCGGGGTTCAATCGGCGTCTGCGCAATTTGTTCGGGTGGAAGATGATAATCAAATTCTGTGAGTTTCATGTTTCTGTGTTTATTCCTGTTGATCTAAGATTTCGTCGAATACAGTACAGTTAATTTGGTTAGCGTTGATACAGGCTTGCGGTACATTTGTATTAGGTTCGATGCCAAGTTTGCGCAAGGTCCGCGTTAAATGGCATAACGGTAACCCAACCACATTGGCATAACAGCCACTTAAAGCCGCAACCGGGGCAAATTCGTTGTGTTGGATGGCATAACTCCCCGCTTTATCAAAAGGATCACCGGTCTCAATATAGGCTTGGATTTCGGCATCTGTATAATCACGCATCCGTAATTTTGTAGCCGCTAAATCTTGGTAGATTTCGTCCGTTGCCGTGTCCCAAACCGTGATCGCGGTATAGACGTAATGATGTTGCCCACGTAAACGACGCAGTGTCTCCCATGCATCTTCCCTCGTGAGCGGTTTTCCTAACAAATCATTTTCATGAACAACTGTGGTGTCCGAGGTAATAATGACTGCGCCTTTGGTGATTGTTTGCCGGACTGCTTCTGCTTTTTCACGACTGACCCGTAAGGTGTAATCCGTTGGTGCTTCATCGGGTCGGGGCGTTTCATCAATATCGGCGGTGGTCGTCGTAAAGGTATAGCCCGCAATCGTCAGTAATTCACGGCGACGGGGCGACTGCGAAGCAAGAATTAGGGAGCGCTTAGACATCATCTATCCTCAATATCGAATGGACAAAACCAATGAGCATTATAAGGATTCGAGAAATTTTTTGAAAGTTAGGAGAATGCAAGAAAAAATGGGCAAGGTGATGAAAATTCCCTGCCCATTTGAGTTTCTTTCAATTTTACGTTGGGTTAGCCCAGCCGTATCAATCGGAAATATTCCATAAAACGGAGTGTATCCCGATCTGTGGTCGTATAGCGATCATAATAACGACCTAGCCGTTCACGTAACAATTCAATATCCATGCCAACTTGACTTTTATGCTCTTGCAGGGCGCGCAATTTGACGTCCTGAAAATCTGTCGTATCAATGCGCAGATTTGCATCGGTAGGCAAGGCTAAGTACAGATACGGCGTGATATGCGGCTCTAAGCCCTCATCACGTAACAATTCCGGAAAATTCAGATGATCACGGGCCGCCGGATAAACCGCGCTCATGACTTCATCGGCCACAATCCAATGATCAGGATGATTGAGGCGACTATCACCACGCCAACGGTTCTTCGGATCGCTACTGAGCAAGGTATCTGGTTTCTTCAACCGAATCATGCGGACAATTTCGCGCCGAAGTTTAAGACCTGCTTGAATCTCGCCATCACGCCAGCGCAAAAACACGGTATCTTGAATACCGAGAACTTCAGCGGCGGCACGGGCTTCATCTTCCCGAATACCAACCAATTCGGACGGAGTCATTGCCCGATCACCACTGCCTTTATCACCACTGGTGATTAAACAGAGGGTGATATGGGCACCTTCACTCGCCCACCGCGCAATGGTGCCTCCGGCAAAAAACTCAGCGTCATCGGGATGGGCATACACAATCAAAATACGTTTAGGTGTGGGATAACTAATCTGCATCCTCACCTATTCCTTATTGTTTTTGTTTTGACCGCGCTTAAAACGCCCACGTCGTTTATTTCGATTCCGGCGATTGCGAGATGATTTCGATTGCTTCTTATTGTCTTCACCGCTATCGCCATCGCCACCTGATGATTGTTGGTCATCAGCTTGATTATTGTCGTGTCGATTGCGTGAACGTCGTGGCCGTGATTTTGAAGAGCGTTTTTTATCTTCTTTGCCTGACGTATCGTTCTCGGCTTCTTCCGTATCAGGTATAACATTCGGGCTACCATGCGCCAATTCAATGGCGGCTTGCAAATCGCCAGATGCTGATTTCGGACGATGCGCGCCACAATCACAAGAGCCAGACTCGTTTTTACTACAACCCGCGGCGGCTTTTTCTTGCAAGGCACGGAATTCATCGAGCGGGATAATTTCTTCGCGTGACACAAAATGGCGTTGTTTTTCGATATAAACGCTCACGCCATCTTTCAAGGGATGAACATCGGCCACACGGGCTTCACCATAAGGCGTGCCAATCATCTTATTGCGTTTGGGCAATTGTTTACGTGCTTCGACATATTGTTCGTATTCGTAAATCAAGCAACAGCGCAAACGGCCACACATCCCCGTGATTTCGTTGGGATTGAGTGGTATACCCTGTGCTTTAGCCATTTTGATGGAGATCGGACTAAATTCCGTGAGATGAGTAGAACAACAGCGGGGTG
>JBNLCD010000740.1:0-2475 GCA_050303635.1 Anaerolineae bacterium | reverse complement strand
GATCTCGATTATGCACCGGAATATAAAGAAGTTGATCAAAACGAACGGGCTTATTTTAAACATCTGCAAATGGCAGTTTTTGCACCGGTGATTGCGCAAGAACGATTACTCGGTGTCTTGGCCTGTGGTCCGAAGACGGATGACTCCCGCTTTAGTCGCCATGATTTGGAATTATTGAGCACCATTGCGAATCAAACGGGGATTGCCCTGCGGAATGCGCGTTTGGTGGAAGATGTTTTGAAACGGGAACGCGATGTCGCCGAAAGTAATAAACGACTGGAAATTGCCAAGCGTCAACTTGAAGCGCTGGACTCTGTCAAAACTGACTTTATTACTATTG
This sequence comes from Anaerolineae bacterium, assembly GCA_050303635.1. Classification (GTDB taxonomy): domain Bacteria; phylum Chloroflexota; class Anaerolineae; order Aggregatilineales; family J027; genus JAKEEQ01. The sequence goes on along the minus strand of JBNLCD010000740.1, from coordinate 2,135 downwards.
CCAGTCACGAATTGCGGACACCATTGGCACAAATTCGGGGCCATACGGATATTATCCAAGCCTTGAATGAACAAGGCATGATGGATCAAGATCAATTATCGAGCTTAACAGGCAATTTGCGGAAAGCGGCAGATCGTCTGGAAAGTTTGATTGGTGATATGCTTGATGTAAGCCAACTCGACTTGAGCGCAATGGACTTACGTTTTGCCGAAACAACCGTCGAAAGTGCGGTGCGTTTGGCCGTTGAACCGTTGCAAGAAAGTATCCGTAACCGTAAGCAATCCCTCACGGCGCGTGGTTTACGCGGGATGCCAGCTATTGAAGCCGATATGCAACGCTTGGTGCAAGCCATCCGCAATATTGTGCTCAACGCCGTTAAATTTACCCCCGATGGTGGCCGTATTGATATTATCGGGCGTGAAATTAAGAACGAAACAACAGGCGAACCTGAAATCGAAGTCAGCATTAAGGACTCTGGGATTGGGATTGACCCCAAGAACCGCGAAGCTATTTTTGAGAAATTCTTCCGGGCTTTTGACCCCGGTTTACACTCAACAGGTAAAACTAAGTTTATGGGCGCTGGTCCGGGCTTAGGTTTGACGATTGCGCAAGGTGTGATTGAAGGGCACGGTGGACGGATTTGGGTCGAAAGTGATGGCTTCGATGCCGATAACTTGCCCGGTTCAACGTTCTATATTGTGTTACCCGTCAATCCGCCGAAGGGTGCGCGCCGCGTCTTGCCCATCAGTTCAGCGGGTAAACATTTCGGGGCACAATCCAAACTTTCAACATCTGAAATGCCAGCGGTTAAACCACAACCCGCTCCGCCAAGTAATGGCGATACCACGAGTGCCCCTGAAGAGGAAGAAAAAGGTGCTTTTGTGGAGCCTAATCCGACCGTACTTAATCCCTCGGCAAATCGAGCGGGTTTGACAGCGGCCTTACAAGCGGCGGCTGAAGAAGCCCGTCAAGTTGAAAGTGAACAAGGACAAACGAGTAGTACAGAGTCTGAAGACTAAATAGCAGACTTATTCAAAATATTGCGAGTAAGCGGTTCTGGTCACATCCAGAGCCGCTTTTTTATTTGGAATCAGGTGCATTAATTATCAGATTTAAGGTAGCGTTAACATTATTTGAGGTTGCGATAATCCTCTCCTAAGATTTGCGTGTTATGATAACCACGTGAATTGAAAATCTGCCAAATGAATTTTGAGGAATACATCTATGCAACGTATCCTTTTACACAAAAACTATCTCGTCGTTTTACTCATTGGATTGATGTTAATTTCAACCGTCGGCGCAGTATATGCGCAAGATGGCGATGGCGCAACACCTGCCTATGAAGGTCCCATTTTTGTTGATACACCGGAAGCTGTCGGCGATGTAATGATTTTGACTGGCCAAGTTGTTGATGTGAATGGCAATCCCATTGAAGGCGCGCTCATAGAAATCTGGCAAACCGATAACGAAGGCATCTATGATCATTCAGGCGACAGCGACACGGCTGATCGTGATATGAATTTCCAATTTTATGGTTCATTCGTAACAGATGAAACGGGCGAATATGTTTTCCGCACACTGGTTCCCGGTCTATATGAACCCCGCCCACGCCATATTCATTTTAAGGTGAAGTTAGACGACCAAGAATTATTGACCAGCCAATTCTATTTCACATTGGATACCAATGAAGTTGATGACAGTATTTTATTAGATCTCACGGAAGAAGTCTTACCTGACGAAAGCACAGTGTTAGTCGCCGAAAAAGATATTGTGGTTGCTCTCGACGGCGTGACCGCAGGCGACAATAGTTTGAGTTTAACAACTGCTCAACAAGAAGGCCCATACTATCCTGAAACAACCATCGCTGATTATGACAACGATCTCGTAGTAGCTAGCGAACAAGAAATGACTACGGCTGAAGATGATGACATGGCTACAACAGTCGACGTTCCTGAATTTACTTTGTTGAACTTGAATACCGCTTCAGACGAAGATTTCAAGACTATTCCCGGTGTGGGTGACCGTATGGTACGCGAATTTGACGAATATCGCCCATATGTCAGCATTGCGCAATTCCGCAAAGAAATCGGCAAATATGTTGACGACGATATTATCGAAGGGTACGAAGAATATGT
>JBNLCD010000739.1:0-2478 GCA_050303635.1 Anaerolineae bacterium | reverse complement strand
GCATTGGCTGTATCCATTTGGGGCAAAACAACGACATCTTCGAGGGTAGATCGGCTCAACCAAACCCGTTTATCCACATTGGTTGCCAGCGTGAATTCCGAACCACTGCCTTCTAACCACAACAACTCATAATCCCCACTCGTTGGACCTTGTGTTAAACCAGCGCGACTGACTTGAACGGTATAAATATCATCGGCAGGTAAAACAAAATTCTCAATCCGCGCAGATAAATCATTCAAACGCGAATCATCATTTTCCGCCAACACATCACCACTTGAATCAAGCAAACTCAGCATGGGATTAAGATCACCATTGGTTGCATTTACCACCAGTGAAATCGGTTCACCACGTAATCCGTTGAATGCCCACTCTTCAAGATAAACCTCATCATTTAAGGCACCTTCAACGGCTACAAAGGCCGTCAAAGTTTGGCTATCTGTTTGCGCCTGAGTAGCTGGCGGCTGAACAGTCAAGCCAATGGGTAAGCTAATGAGAATAATCAGTAGGCAGAGTAATGTGCGTTGTTTCATAAGCATCCAAATCATGTTTATCGCAAGATATTGATCAAACAAATAGGTACCGCTATTTTACGATTATGGGTCATTCGGATTTAGATTGCAATAATGGATGAATTCCCGCTTGTGTGACATTTTGTCATGAACTGAATGACATTCTGCCCAATCGCCCTAAATTAAACAACAAGCTCTCTCAAGTCTACGTATCATAGGTGTAATTTAGCAATCATCGAAGTCCTACATCGTTCTCACAGTTGATTGGATGGAGTTTCAACGTGAAAACACATTTCAAGAAGATTTTTCGGGATATTTGGACGCGTAAAGGGCGTTCCATGCTGGTCATACTCAGCATCACCATTGGTGTGTTTGGGGTAAGCACCATGTTAGGGATTACTGACTTAGTGAATCGCCAGTTAGACGCAGATGTCAAATCGTCGCAAATTTCTCATACCCATGTCTATGTTGTTTCTAACGCGGGGCAGATCAGCGTTGCCGATAACGAGACATATCTTGATGCAGTTCGGCAATTACCGGGTGTGGTAGATGTGGAAGGTCAAGCAGTTTATCCGCTTAAATGGCAATTATCAGGGGAAGACACCTTACATAATGGATTTATCATTGCCTTCAGCGAACCAATGGATGAAGGTGATCTAGAAACTATCTCTCGAAAAACAGCGGGGCGTTATCCTGAAGCCGGCGAAATTGTTGTCTCTCAAATTTTCGCCGACAAATATGATATCGAACTGGGCGACAAGCTTGTTTTTCCTAACAACACAGGCCCTGAAACATTCACAGTAGTGGGGTTTGTCTTGCATCCCTATTGGACGTTTTCTTCGGCCAGCGACAATGTTGTCGATACGGGTGAAGCCATTTATGCCAATTATGAAGATGCTCAACACATCGTCAATTTTGCTGGTTTTTCTGCGATTCATGTGCGCTATGAAAATACCGACTTATCCATAAATGAATTAACGCCGCTGATGGAAACCATCAGCACACAGACCGCTTATGTGCCAGTTTATACCAACCAAGATGACCCTGAAAATGACTTTCTGTCGATGATGATGGGTGAAATGCTTGGTTCGTTAGACATGCTTGGTATCTTGGCGATGGTCGTCTCCGGTTTTCTCGTGACAAATGTGATGAATACCATTGTAATGGAACAACGCCGACAAATTGGGACGATGAAATCCTTAGGCGCAACCTTCAAAGATAACATCTTGATTTACGGGGGTATGGCCTTAGTTTATGGTTTGGCGGGCACCTTGCTAGGTTTACTCATTTCCATTCCCGTCGCGGCTTATGGTGCCAAACCTGTGGCTATTTGGGCCTCGGTGTATATTGATGGCATGAAGCTTTCCCCGGTTGGGCTAGGAGTAGGCGCTGTTATGGGGATTATCGTTCCGGTCTTGGCTTCTATACCGCCTTTGCTAGGCAGTATGCGCATTACCATCCTAAGCGCCTTCACTGATTTGGGCTTGGTTTCATCATGGGGCAATTCAGGTTTATCACGTTGGATCGGGAAGGTTCCGCTTCCGACCGCCGTTCGCCAAGGTATTAACAATATCTGGCTCAAGAAATGGCGTCTAACCTTAACCGGAATGGCCTTAACAATGGCTGTGGCCGCATTTATGTCATCCACTGCTGTCGCGGAATCGATGGATGATGTTGTGGATCAAGGGTTTGGGGTCTATGGTTACCAAATTCGAATCTCGCCGCAACAAGCTCAAGATTATGATGAACTCACAAATCTCATCATGTCTAATAACGATGAAATTGCCGCAGTTTATCCCGGTTTCAACATCTCGGTGATGATGGATGGCTTTTCGAGCGATATGATGTTTGCTGAAGGCAGTAATCAAGTTGCCGCTTCTGGTTTTGATCCCAGCACATCGACCTTCAATTATGAATTGATTGAGGGCACAGCGTGGGCAAGCGACCCCACCCGTGACGGTGTTCTACT
>JBNLCD010000738.1:0-2491 GCA_050303635.1 Anaerolineae bacterium | reverse complement strand
GACATTCGCCACCTAGCCCCACCAAGTTCGATCGCCGCCCTGCCCCACCGAGTCTGGCCGCCACCAAGCCCCACCACCACCCAGCTGCCCCCGAGAGTGCCTGGACAGCCACCGCTAGGCCTCACCGCCGCCCGATGTCCGCCACCTGTGTCAGACATCAAAAAGAGCACCCGTTGGGGACGTTTGGGGTTAACCATTAGCACCATTTTCCGATTCTAGTTTACGTTTAAAGGCTTTATTAAATTTAGAACGTGTCATCATTTGCCGACGACTACACCCTTCGCACCGTAAGCCTATATCGGCTCCGATACGATAGATCCGCCAGCGATTTGCGCCACAAGGATGACCCTTTTTAAGTTCAACAATATCACCGACTTGGATGTCAACCATCTGTTACAACACCACCTACCAAATTTGGTTGCCAATACGCGATCTATTATAACAGGATGTGGCGACCATGCGAGACACGTTTTGTTAAGAAAGGCGGTGATTGCCCTTTGCTTTACGCTTCGTCTGCGTCTTCTTCTTCCGCCGTATCGCCCTTTTCCACGCCCGCCAAGGCCTTAACGATGGTCCGAATATTCATGGACGCGAAACGGATATTTTCTTTGAGGCTGGTCAATTCTTCGCCAAGTTGTTCGGGTTTGCGTTGGGCAATAATTTCGGTAATTTCCATCTGGGTGAAGGCCGTCGTCATGGGGCCACCAATATGCGTGTGAATGAGACGTTCCATTTTATGCGCGGCTTCGGGGGAAAGAACCGCTTTTAAATCTTCTAACAGGGCTTCATATTCTAAGGGTTCATTACTACTCATGAGTTTGTTTTCTCCATCAGGTTCGTAAAATCCCATTTAACTATAGCGCGTTTCGCCAAAAACAAAAACAATAGGCTTATTACATGATGATGCGTTGTTCACTTTGCCAGAAAATGTTATATTTAGGCTAGTCGGCTGTCATTGCAATTTTGGTGATGCATTTGGCGGACGGGATATAAGCATACATGCTGTCCACTATGTATAATCAGCATATGCAAACAGACTGTCGATTCATGCTCACCTAGTGCCTAGGAGACCTTCGCTGAATAAGTCTAAAGAAGTGCGTCATGCGCGCCGTTTGCTGAACGAAAGCTACGACACACCCATTTCCATTAAGGAATTGAGTCGTGAAGTCGCGCTCTCCCCGTTTCATCTGATTCGGTCATTTCGCCGCGCATATAAGCAAACGCCACATCAATATGTGGTCGATCAGCGCATTAATAAAGCCAAGGAACTCCTGCGCAACTCCAATCTCAGCGTCACCGATATTTGTTTTGAAGTAGGTTATGAAAGCCTCGGCTCGTTTAGCACGTTATTTCGCAAATTGACAGGCTTATCACCCCAAGCCTATCGCCTCAGCAGTCAGCCCGAAACCAATCCCGGTTATATTCCCCTGTGTGCCTGCTTAATGTATGGCATCGAAGACGAAGAATAATTGATAGCCACCTTGTTATGACTAATTTAGGGTTGCCAGATCCGTCTAATCCTAAGTTATGCTTTTAACAAGGGTCTTCAGGCCCTTGCTTTGTCAAAGCTCACGTTAACCAATCTCTAAAAACTAATTTTCCCAAAAAGAGCAATTTTCGAGAAGTGAATTTAGCACAGGTGTGCTATTCTTTTGAAGAACTTGAAAATATGTCATAGAGAGGATACTTCCCATGATCAATCGACTGTCTGTCACCACTATTTGGGTTAATGATCAAAACGAAGCGTTGCGCTTTTATACCGAAAAACTCGGTTTCGAAATCCGCGCCGATGTCAAAAATGGCGATTTTCGCTGGCTCACCGTTGCCTTGCCCGATCAACCTGATCTCGAATTTCAATTGGCGGCCCTGCAACCCAGTCATGCGCTCACCCAAGAACAGGTCGATCAACTCAAGCAATTGGTGGCAACGGGCAAGCTGGGCATCGGTCCGTGGAAAACGGATGATTGTCAGAAAGCCTACGAAGCGCTCATAGAACAAGGTGTGGAATTCTTACAACCACCCACCGACCGCCCGTATGGCATTATTGAAGCCGTTTTCAAAGACAATAGCGGCAATGTCATGGTTCTCGCGCAGGATAAATAACCTAGAAATCAAAATTTCCCTCACCCCTCAATCCCCTCTCCCGCGGGCAGTCGCTAGGCGACTTGCAGGCGAGGGGAGGCAAAAATGTGATGCAATAAATTAAATCTACCCCGTCTGGATTATTTTTGGGCTAGATTCCCCCTCTCCTAATCATTTCACTTGGGAGAGGGGGGCAGGGGGTGAGGGTTTAAACACCAACCACCAAAACCATATTGAGGAGAACACACCCATGAGCAAGAACGACGGTTTCACCAAAGAAGAACGCGCCGCCATGAAAGAACGGGCCCGCGAACTCAAAGCGCAAGCCAAAAAAGAAGACATGGAACAAGTGCTTTTAGAGAAAATCGACGAAATGCAAGAATCTGATCGCGCCATGGCCACCCGCATC
>JBNLCD010000737.1:0-2491 GCA_050303635.1 Anaerolineae bacterium | reverse complement strand
AACCAGCTTGGTAAGCTAAATCCAGCACCAAATCGCATACTGTTTCGGCGGTACCAACGGAGTCGGTATAAAAAACATGCTTGTCTTGAACCTGTTGGTGCGTTTGTTGCAGGTCAATGCCGAGTGCTTTCGGTATATCAATCAAGACATGCGATCCGATTGCCAAAAAGAAAGGCACGACAATCAAATTCGGTTGGGTCGTGCGCTCATAAATACTTGGGATATACGGTTCGTCATCGAGATAGGCGTCCAAAACTTCGGTCGTAATCTGTTGCTCTTGCAAACGGCGAACCTGTTGTTGCGTGGTGTTGCGACTGTCTCGATTGCGCGGTGTGCCGTGTCCGATTACCGCCACGGCTGTTTCATCAGCACTTAAATGATGGCGCTGAAGTGTAGTTTGAATCCGTTGACTGACAACGTCTGAGATTTTGGTATGGGTGCCGATGGGCGCGGTACGAATAATGGTTTGTGATCCCCGTTGCGTAACGGTATCTGTCAAACCCATTTCGGCGGGAATAACTTGTTCGGAGAAAAAGCCTTGCGCCGTAAATAAGGGCACCACAATCACGCGTTCGGCGGCGACGGTTTGGAGCACGTGGTTGAAATGAGGAGCCTCTTTCCAGAAGCAGGCCGTAATTTCATCCGCCACACCGCGCGCGCGCAAGATATCCACATATTCCCACACAATTCCCGCTGTATTGGGGCTAATATGAGAGCCGTGCCCTGCCAAAATCAATGCCGTCGTCATGCTTGCACCTCAGGTTGGGTTGTACTCAACGCTTGAAACTGTACATAAGCATCTTCGGTTTGCCCGGCTTGCAGTAATTCCGGAATTTTGGATTCTAAAATTTGGTCATAGATCGCGGCGCGTTCGGCTTGTGTGGTGGTGCTATCTTGCAGAGCATCACGCAGATCACCCAGCCACTGCGCCAAAATATGATATTCATCGCCAATGAGTTCATTCAATTTGTGACGCAAATGTTTGGCCAGCGCGGGCGATGCTCCTCCCGTACTAATGCCGATTTTAAGCGGTGGACGGCTCAAGCTAATCATATTGCTAAAATCGGAGTCGGTCTCACCATCTACCACATTGACCCACGCCCCAATGGATTGGGTATCTTCGGCGACAATACGATTAACAGCAGGTCGATCTGTCGCGGCGAAAACTAATGTGGGCTTATATTTATTTAGAATCCCAGTCGCGTAGACTTGGGGTCGCCATTCAATGATTTTTTCCGCAACCAATCGTTGCAGAGTCGGTGTCAAATTTGGACTCACAACCACAATCTGAGCACCATGCGCAAGCAGACTGGTGATTTTACGAGTCGCAATTTGGCCGCCGCCAACAACCACGCAGACCTTGCCAACCAAATTCAACATAATGGGATAGTCAGCCGTATCAGGCATTGGGTGCCCCCGCATTATTTGATAAAGGCACATGAATGCCGCATTCTGTTTTGCCAAACTTGACCCACCGCCCCGCGCGCGGATCATCGCCTTCTTGAACCGCATGGGTGCAATGGGTGCAACCAATACTCGGATAACCTTGGTTATGCAGGGTGTTATAGGGCAAGTTGTAGGCGCTGATATACGTCCAAATCATGTCTTCAGTCCAGTTGGCAAAAGGGCAGAATTTGACCAATCCATAGCGCTTATCCCATGACACAATAGGCGTTTGCGCGCGGGACGGTGATTGATCACGGCGCAAACCTGTTAGCCATGCTGAATAGGGTAATAACGCGGATTTGAGCGGGCGTGTTTTGCGGATTTCACAGCATTTGTCGGGATTGGTATCCCACAGCGCCTCGCCATATTTGCGTTCTTGTTGCTCAACCGTCAGCGCTGATTGCATCCGGATAAGATTGATATCAAAACGATCGACCATTTCGTCAATCACGGCGTGTGTCTCTGGAAACAGAAATCCGGTATCGAGCGTGATAATGGTGATATCCGGTTGAATATCTTTGAGCATATGAATAGTGGCAATGCCGGTCGGCTGAAAACTGGTGACAACCACCAATTCATGCTCATAGACAGTGGTTGCCCACTTCAAAATATCTTGCGGTGATGCTGTTTCGAATTCCGTTTGTAAAGCTTCGAAATCAGCAAGTTTTAAATAAGGTTCTGGCATGATAACTCCCTTGGATGAACCCCTCTCACAAAATAAAAATCCCGTATGGCTGTTATACGGGACTTTTGCTTACTGCTTGCTTCTCACACATTTAGGCTAAAACTTCACCTAGCTGTACCCAGCACCGTATAACTGTTCCGCTTGGAGCGGCACATACAACAACACATACATTGACACATGGGCATTACAGCTATAAACACAGTACTTCGATCCTCTGATTTTTGACTAGCGGACAGGATATATCCTGTCCCTACAACTTAAAAATTTTATCCCAAAAAACAAAAACCCCCGCAACGTGTCGTTCGGGGGTTAGTTTGATTGGCAATTGGATAACGCTTAGGTGGCGCAACTCCAGATCTC
>JBNLCD010000736.1:0-2499 GCA_050303635.1 Anaerolineae bacterium | reverse complement strand
GGATACAAAAAGGGCTTGGATATTCATATCAAAGATAAAAATATCAGCCCTGAACATTGTGTTATTTTCTATAGTCGCCAAGATGGGCGGTATTACCTAGAAAATCTCGTTGCGCATGAAACAGTGCTCTATGATTATCCCATGCGTGTGCGTGAAGTCCGGCAAATTGCAAATGGTGATTTGATTGTGCTCGGTCGATCAGTGGTTATTCAATTCCGCACGACTTACTAGGGTTTTAGTTCAGATTAAGCAACTAAGCGTACAGCGCCCCATAACAGTTTGATGGCGAATAAACTCAAAATGATGGCACTCAGTAAATTAACGACTTGAAATATGCGTGGAGAAACCATTTTATGCCCTAGGCGCAATATGATAGATAGCGCAACTGACCATAATAAGGCACTCACAAAAAATCCACTCACAAACAGACTAAATGCGCCATAATTTTGGGAGTCTGAGAGAGTGTTCAGAAAATCATTGGCGATACCCATCCAAAGAATCATGGGTAATGGATTGGCTAGAGAAAGCGCTATACCCAGCATGAAATCATGCTTGTCATTCTTGAGCGTCGCGGTAGGTTGAGGATTGTTATAGGCTGTTTGCAAAGCATTCTTGGCTAAAAAGATCAGTAGTAATCCGCCGCCTATACCTAGAAACAATCGAAAAAAGATATTTTGAGCCACAATTTGGATGCCAATGAGACCAATGAATGCCCAAAACAGTAGGCCCATAATGGCACCAACTTGCAAGATGAATGAAGACATAAAACCACTAGATAAGCCACGTCGAATAGCTTGAGTTGTCACTGCACCCGGCGAAGCCACAATCGCAATGCCTAAGCCAAAGCCACTTAAAAATAGCATATCCATCTCAGACCACCTTCCAATGATTGGTTAGCATTTCACCTGCTTGGGCAACTTCATGGCCAAGATGGTGTAATCGTCTTTGAATAGATGGATTGCTGGGAATACCATCGGGAGTAAAGGCTGTCCGGCTACCAGGTATCGAAACCATTGTAGGAACCACCCAAGCGCCCATAGAACGGGCGGCCAGCAACATCGTGGTGATTGTGTTGTTGCCAGTACCGGATGTGCCACCTTGTACGGTAACAAGCCCAACGGCTTTATTGGCTAACCGCGAAGGTAAATTTTCATGCCCAATTTCGAGGATTTCTAGCGCATTCTTGAGAATACCACTCACGGTATTATGATAGGTTGGCGAAGCCAGAATCACGCCTTGGGCAGTTTCTACTTGTTCGAAGAAGCTCAAAATTGCTGTTTTTTCTGACGGGTTATATAAATCTAAATCATAGGTGCCATTAAAAAACGGTAATTGCATATGAACAAGCTCTACGCAATTTACCTCTGCGCCATAAGACAATGCGCCATCTAAGGCATTTTGCATGGCTAATGTTGTGGCTGACCCTTCTCGCAAACTTCCACCAATACCTATTACTTTCAACATCAAAGTTACCTTTCCGGATTTTTTTGTGCTTCACTTCAATTTTATGAAAAAATAATGGTAAAATGAAGGGAAATACGAAGCTATTTAAGATAATTTGTTTTGAAATTTAAGGTGGAATCAGTAAATGACTTTAGAATTTGATAAATTGATGGATGAAACTAGTTGGCGATTATTAGTCGAACTTCAAGAAAATGCCCGGCTATCCTATACCGAACTTGGTCAACGAGTTGGTTTAACATCACCAGCTGTGGCCGAACGAATCAAGAAAATGGAGGATTTAGGCATTATTAAGGGGTATCGAGTTGAAGTAAATACAGATAAGTTGGGTTTACCTGTCCAAACAATTATATATTTGGAGCACGTCGGTGGACGCAGTTGCAAGAATGCAGTTAATGAAATTGCGACATTACCAGAAATACTTGAATGCTATCGTTTAACAGGTACCGATGCAATTATCCTTAAAGCTGTAACAACATCCCTGGACCATTTAGCGCAGTTGATCGACCATTTGTCGGAATTTGGCATTCCTAAAACCTCAATTATTCGCTCAAAATCTGTTATTCAGAACAGTATTACGGCTGATGCTCTGTATTTTGAGGATGATGAGGACTAATCTAGACATCACTGACATCAACATGCTCATGCTTGAGATTACCAAATTTGGTTAGTGAACTATTCCAGTGTAAGGAAACAGAACCCGTCGGGCCGTTCCGATGCTTGGCCACAATAATGTCGGCCACATTGGGACGCTCGCTGTTTTCGTTATAGACATCGTCGCGGTAAATGAACATCACAATATCCGCGTCTTGCTCAATGGAATTATGAACGATAATATTATTAGCTACAAAATTATGTAGATTGGGCACTGTTAGATCAAAAACTTCTTCTTCACCATCTGGTTCAATACTGATAATTGAGTCCCAATAAATATCACTCTCTGCTAATTGGACAAGTTCAGCAGATTGTACAGTTTGCGCAACAAGCAGAGCACGGTCACGGCTCATATTTTGTTTATATAGAGCTGTACCACAATAA
>JBNLCD010000735.1:0-2510 GCA_050303635.1 Anaerolineae bacterium | reverse complement strand
CACCGGAGATGAAGGTGAGTTGCATGGAAATTTTCGCGCCAGTCCTCAGTATCGTGGCCTACGATACATGGGACGATGCGGTCGAACTCATCAACGATTCTGATTATGGCTTGCAAGCTGGCCTCTTCACCAATGATATGAAACGCATTATGGATGCGTGGGATAGAATTGAAGTGGGCGGTTTGCATGTGAACGATGTTTCAACTTTCCGCGTCGATCATATGCCCTATGGCGGTGTGAAACAATCAGGTTTTGGTCGTGAAGGGGTTAAATATACAATCCAAGAAATGACCGAACCCCGCTTGATGGTTTTAAATCTCGCCTAACAAGTAATTGTTGGGTCTAATTAGAGGGCGGGTGAAGTCGGCGAAGCCGGATGAGGTCGCCCTTTTTTGCTGAATTTGAATTTTAAGGGTGAGGGAGTTAATCAATGGCTAAAGTAGATGGTTTCAGTCTTCTTGAATTTGAAAAATTATCGCCAGATGAACAAGTTGAAAAATCCCGCTGGTTTTTCGAACGGATGCAAAAGCGTCGGACAGTGCGCGATTATTCGCGTGAACCCGTGCCCTTCGAATTAATTGAAAATGCCATCGCCACTGCAGGCCGTGCCCCATCCGGTGCTAATCAACAACCGTGGACATTTGTGGTCGTGAGTGATCCTGAAATCAAACATAAAATTCGCCTCGCCGCTGAGGAAGAAGAAAAAGAATCATATGACGGACGCATGAGCGCTGAATGGTTGGAAGCGCTGGCTCCGCTTGGCACCGACTGGCACAAACCACACCTAGAAGATGCCCCCTATCTTATTATCGTTTTTGCGCAATCTTACGGTTATAGCATTGACGAAGAAACAGGTGAACAGAAAAAAATTAAACACTATTATGTAACCGAATCAGTTGGTATTGCAGTGGGTATGTTGCTGACAAGTCTGCATTTAGCTGGACTAGCGACTCTTACGCATACACCGAGTCCGATGGGCTTTCTCCGCGAAATTTTAGACCGACCTGAAAATGAACGTGCTTATGTTGTAATTCCAGTCGGTTATCCTGCCGAAAACGCCGAAGTTCCCAATATTACCAAGAAGCCACTTGACGAGATTCTTGTTCACATCTAACAGTGACCTGATAAACTTTTAATATCATAGTTAAATGCCAATTTTGCAAACCGAAAAGTACAGATGATCTTAAGTCACTCTTAATTCCATCTTTACATTTCTTAACACTCCAAGCCGCTTTTCCCTGATTCAAAACTATGCTACAATGTTAAATAATTGGCAATTAACTACTTAATTCAAATGCAGTTTTCCTCACTATAACTGTATTCTAGCCTGAATAGCCAAGTGAACTTAATACATTCAGGTCTCCATAGATGTTTGTACATCGCATAAAGGAGGGCTATACCCATCGTGATACAAGAATTAATGACTCGGGCTGATCTACGTGGATTTGTTACTTACGAAGATATAATCGAAATCCTGGATGATCTCGGTGAAGATATCTCAACCATTACCAGCTTATTGGAAGAATTAGATGAATTGGGGATCGAATTTAGGCAAGGTGTTGACGATGTTCCTGACGAGGAATTGCCTGATAATGGGTTTGAACCAGAACTCGCCCATGACCCCGCAATAGGTGATATTAATGCCGTTTCACCAGATGACCCCGTTGGATTGTATTTTCGCCAAATGGCCCAAGAACCACTCCTTACCGCTGAAGAAGAAATTGACCTCGCCAAACGGATTGAAGCGGGTCGAGCAGGCCAAGAGTGGCTGGATGCTTATAATGCCAATGGACATCAACTATCAGCCGATGTTTTTAACAGCTTACAATTAGATATTTTAGATGGGCAAGCCGCCCGCGAACATCTTGGTCGCGCCAATACGCGCTTGGTTGTTAGTATAGCCAAACGTTATATGGGCCAAGGTCTGCCATTTCCTGATTTAATTCAAGAAGGGAATGTCGGATTGATGCGTGCGGTTGACAAGTATGATTATAAGCGTGGTAATCGCTTTAGCACCTACGCCACATGGTGGATTCGACAAGCTATTACCCGTGCCCTTGCCCAAAAGACACGGACCATTCGCATTCCCTTACATATGACCGAACGTATTCGCCAGATGTATCGGGTTGCGCAGAAATTAGAGCAAACTTTAGGGCGTCGTCCGACCCCGGATGAAATTGGCGAAGTGATGGAACTACCCGCTGAAACTATTCGTTCAATGATGGATGCCAGTCAACATGCTATTGCACTTGAACGGCCAGTTGGCGATGATGGGGATAGTGAATTTGGTGATTTTATTGAAGATCAAGACACACCCAGCCCTGTCGATGCCGCCACACAAAATCTTCTCCGTGAAACGATTGAAGAAGTTCTCAGTGAATTAACCCCCCGTCAAAGTCATATTCTCAGATTACGTTTTGGCCTAGGCGGTGGTGAACCCCATACACTCGAAGAAATCGCGAATAAATTTGATTTAAGTCGGGAACGTATCCGTCAACTCGAAAAAGAGG
>JBNLCD010000734.1:0-2538 GCA_050303635.1 Anaerolineae bacterium | reverse complement strand
GACGACTGTTTCGTAATCCAATGAAGTCAACACATCCGTGATGAGAATACGATTATCTGGATTATCTTCTACAACCAGAATTTTCTTTCCCATAATAGTTTGCTTCTCCAGCCACAAAGCATGACACGCTTTGGTTGTGTTTATGTTCTGATAATAGCAAGTTTCTTAAAAATCCAATGAAATCTCAATTCAGTATAGTATATATCATGACTGGTGAAAAGTAAAAACAGGGTTCCTTGACAAATTCCGATGGAAGTTGAACATTCTTGGTACCTCAAGTGTATTTCGAACGATATCATGTTCCAAATTCCCTGACTTCCTAAAATGGTCGCTTTCTGGCAAAATACCTGAAATTTAGGCCATTTGGGATGGTCATAAATAATCACATTCGTTATATACGTTGGAGTATTTCCTCATGACTGACGCAGTCAAACAAACCGGTGCCGAAAATATCCATTGGAATCTAGAAGATTTATACCCCAGTATTTCCTCCGCCGAATTGCAACAAGATAAGGACTGGCTGGTTGGGCAAGCTGATGCCTTTGCTGAGACTTATCGTGGACGTGTCGCAAGCTTGGGTACAGAACAGTTACTTGAAGCAATGGAACAGTATGAAGAATTGTGTGAAATTGAGCTTAAGATTGGTAACTTTGCCCAATTAAATTGGGTCACCCAAACTAGTGATCCGGATGCGGGTCGCTTTATGGCGCAAACCCGTCAGTTCATGGCCGAAATCGACCAAAAGTTGATGTTCTTTGAATTGGAATGGCGCGAAGTCCCTGAAGAAATTGCCAAACAAGCCGAAGCCCCATCACTGAGCCGCTATGGCCACTATCTACATGTTAGTCGTGAAGCCGCGCCATATACCCTGAGTGAACCTGAAGAACGCGTCATCTCTGAATTAAGCCTCAGCGGTTCCCAAGGCTGGCAACGTTATTTCAGCGAAGTGATGAGTCGTGCGCGTTTTGAATTAGATGGGGAAGAACTCAATCAATCTGAAATCCTCAAACATATGTTTTCGCCGGACCGCGAATTGCGCAAACGCGCCGCCGATGCCATGACGGCTGGCCTAAATAAGATTGAACACACGACGACATTTATCTTCAATATGCTTGGGTTGCACAAAGCGAGCCAAGATAAAATGCGCAATTATCCAACATGGGTATCAGACCGTAACTTGAGTAATCAGGTTGATGATGCCAGTGTTGAAAACCTGATAAAATCCGTCACCAGTCGTTACGATATTGTTGAACGCTATTATAACCTCATGAAGAAACTCTGGGGCTTTGAAGAAGTATTTGATTATGATCGTTATGCGCCGCTCTTGAATGAAAGTAGCGAATATACATGGGAACAAGCGCGCGAAATCGTTCTGGATGCTTACGCCGCCTTTGATCAACGCATGGCCGATATTGCCGCTGAATTCTTCGAAAAAGGCTGGATTGATGCCGCCGTGGAACCCAATAAACAAGGTGGGGCGTTTAGTGCATCGGTTGTTCCCTCTGCCCATCCCTATATCATGATGAATTATGTGGGCAATGAAAGCAGTGTAATGACCCTTGCCCATGAATTAGGGCATGGCATTCATCAATATGTTGCCCGTGAACAAGGCCTCTTGCAATCTCGTACACCCTTGACCACCGCCGAAATGGCCTCAACCTTTGGTGAAATGCTTGTCTTTGATGCACTGATGGCTCAAATTGATGATCCTAAGGTACGTTTGTCCATGCGTTTGAACAAGATTGCTGATACATTTGGCACGGTTTTCCGCCAAATTGCCATGAACCGTTTTGAAGACGGCATGCACACCGCTATTCGTGCTGAAGGTCAACTCACCACCGAACAACTTTCCAAGATTTGGCTGGATACGCAACAAGACATGTACGGCAACAGCGTCACTATGCGTGAAGACTATGGACTTTGGTGGAGTTATATTCCCCATTTCTTACAGGTGCCGGGTTATGTCTATGCGTATTCCTACGGTGAACTTCTCGTGTGGGCTCTCTACAATAAATATCGGACTGAGAACGAATCCGATTTTGCTGATCGTTACCTTGAAGTCTTGACCAAGGGTGGTTCGATTTACCCAGATCAACTTTTGAGCATCATGAATGTTGATCTCAATGATCCGGCATTTTGGGCAGGTGGCTTGCAACTTATTGATGACATGGTTGCCTTAGCCGAAGAAGAAGCCGAAGCGATTGAATGGTAATTCCCAAATCTAATATTTGATCTTCGAGACAGTCCTCGCACGGGGGCTGTCTTTTTATTTGCCTTCGGAGAAATTAGAGCAAGATCTACGGTGAGTAAATTAGACTCTGACTCTATGCGAGTTAGAGACTTGCACTGAACATGGTGGCTTAGCACCTGCTCAATAACGGCTTCTACCTGAATATTACTGAGTGGATTCGCTACGAATCCGCTCAGTAATTGGGTATAATAAACCTCGCAAAGTTTTCCTCTCTCGACAACAACTGACACAACGCAAGTAATCATGGAATATCAAGCCATGCCGAATGATAAACCTAAATACGATGC
>JBNLCD010000733.1:0-2546 GCA_050303635.1 Anaerolineae bacterium | reverse complement strand
CTCTTCCGATCTTCCGAAGCACTGGACTATTTTGAAAACGCCCAATTACCTCACGAAGCCGAGAAAATTCGCGCCAAGATGTAATTTTAGTGCTCAAAAAATAAACAGGGGCTGTCTCATATAAGATCGCCCCTGTTTTGTTATCCACTTTATTGATAACTGACCTAACTATTCAGCAGATGTTGGCTCCAAGAGTCCAAATACACGTTGGGCCGTCTCAATTTGCTTCAGATAGAGCATACCGCCTTCAATTTCGCCAAGTTGTTTCTTTTTATCCGCTAAATTTTCGATATCTTCTTTAGCAATAGCCGCAAAAGCCCGTGCCAGCAAACTTTCGGCTTTGCGATTGGCTGAACTGGCGAAAATAGCCGCCTTATAAAAACGTTCCTTGGCGCGTTCAAGATTGCCAGCGGCCAAGAGATGAGCGCCTAACATCCAATACGCCCGTGACATGGTAAGATCATCAAGCTGAAGCTTTTTGCACATACGCAAATTTAGCCGAGCCGCATCCATACCTTCTTGTAACTCCGAGGCTGTAATATGAATATCGGGTTCAGCCCAACCTGTCCATGTATACGACGCCAAGTTATAGGCAATCGCTTTGCCAACCTGACGGATTTCAGGATCGCTAAATCCCGTGCAGAATTGAATTCCAGCCCGTGCCATATGAATTACATTGTGCAAATCGCGCTCTTCCCAATAAAGATAGCGCACCAACTCGCTGTAAGTCTTGGCAATGCCGATGGGATCATCCGGGGCATTGTTTAAAAACTCAATCGCCGCGAAACTGTCTTTGGCTTTAATTAGATAAACTGCTCTCAATATCATTTCCCGCTCCCTGTCCTTTATCAAGTCTAGGGTATTTACACCAAGTCTAGCATAGTATTTATTTGGTTGCTCAACTGGGGGAAAAGTGGTCGAAGACCATACAAATTCAGGACAATTTCTTTACTGATTGTCGATATCCCAGAGCGTTAATTGCCGCACGGTATTATCAAAATTGGCGACACCAACCCCGATCAAACGCATCGTTTGCTGACCATCCCATGTTTCATCTAACAATTCGAGCGCATAGTCATAGAGCCATTGATCGGTATTGCGTGGAGTATCAACCGTGGTTTGGCGTGTCACGGTGGTAAAATCTGACCAACGTAATTTTATTTTGATCGTCCGACCCAATAAATTCGATTTGCGTAATTGACGACTCACACTCCGGCACATCTCATGTAAAGTTTTGGTAATTACTTGTCGATCATTGACATCACGCTCGAAGGTGATTTCATTGCTAACCGATTTTGTAGGACGTTCCGTCACAACGGGTCGACTATCAATACCCCGTGCCCTGAGCCATAAGTCATAGCCTATTTTGCCAAATGCCTCAATCAAAATATTGGCATCGGCCAGCGCGATTTCCCCGACAGTGAAAATTTCCATCTCATGCATCTTTTCTGCGGTTACTGGCCCAACGCCCCATAACTCACGCACCGCCAAAGGTGCCAGATACTCGGCTTCTTGTCCTTCGGGTACAACTTCGATGGCATTCGGATATTTGCCTTTTTCGGCATGGGATTTACCCTGATTATTCGCAATCTTCGCAACCAATTTGTTACTGGCTACACCGAGTGAACACGGCAATTTGAGTTCAGTGTTAATCCGGTGTTGGAGTTGTTGCGCTAGGGTTAAACCATCTTCCGCTAATTCAGTGACATCGAGAAAAGCTTCATCAATGGAAAGTTGTTCAACCAGAGGCGTTACGTCACGAAGCAAAGCCATCACTTTGCGCGAAATGCCTTTATAATCACCCATTTTGCGGCTGACGATAATCAGATGAGGGCATTTTTGCACAGCGCGACTCATTGGCATGGCAGAATGCACACCATACGCCCGCGCTGGATAGGAGCAGGAAGCTACGACCCCACGTTCGGATGGTTTACCGCCTACTGCAAAAGCTTTACCTCGTAACTTGGGATTGAGTTGTTCTTCCACCGCACAAAAAAATGCGTCTAAATCTAGATGCAATATAACCCGGTGCATTACATCATTACTTTCATTTCAAGTGAACACTTGTTCTATCAAGTATACTCGAAATTCGAGTCATTGTTCAAATAAAAAAGCCCTGTAGAATTAATCCTACAGGGAAAGACTCTCGAACAAGATTATTAGTGATTAAAGCGTGAGCAAATATGCAATCAAATCATTGATTTGTTCTTCAGTGAGATAACTACTGAAATTGGGTGGCATTAAGCTTTGCGGAAATCCTTCAACAACATGCGCATTCGGATCAACGATAGATTGATATAGATAACTATATGCGCTTTGTTCTTCGTTATACTCTGCCGCTCGATCACCGACACCAATTAAACTGGGGCCAACATAAACCACATCATTGGCCGTATCGTGACAGGCAACACAAGTATTTTGCGCAAATAACAATGCGCCATTTTCTGGATCACCGATTTCGGCAGAAGTCGGTTCTTCAGGAATTTCACCATCCCATTCGAAATCAGTATTTCCGAAACAATTACCCATCATGCCATTCATCATAC
>JBNLCD010000732.1:0-2553 GCA_050303635.1 Anaerolineae bacterium | reverse complement strand
CAAGTATTTGCTGGTTGCTTTTCTAGCGGCAGTTTTGGTTGCCACAATTTTCTCGTATTGGACGCCTGACGAATCTTTGCCAGCTGAATTTAAGGCCCAATTACAGGTTGTGAACAGCACGCCGCAAGCCGATATCGTTTTACAGACCACCCCTTTGCCCACTGAAGAAGATGTAATTCGGGTAGGCATTATTGCTGGACATAGTGGCCCGCCGCAAGATGCCAGTTTTGAAGTTGATCCGGGGGCCGTATGTGATGACAATTTGGATGGTATCGCTGAATTAACAGAGCTCGAAATTAATGTGGAAGTTGCCCAATTAGTCGCTAATAAACTACTAAGTCGTGGTTATGAAGTTGATCTTTTAACTGAATTTGATCCGCGTCTAGATGGGTATCGTGCTGACGCATTGCTGTCTGTGCATACCAATGACTGTGGTAATTATGGGTTTGGTGGTACCGGCTTTAATGTGGCTGGGCCGAATGCACGGGGTTCATTATTTGGGGCTGATGAAGCCTTTGTTCGGTGTGTGATTACCAATTATCAGCAAGTTACAAATTTAGATCGCCATTATGGTTTAACGGATGACATGACCTCCTATCACACTTTCCGTGAGGTTTCAGTTGATACTCCTGTCGCGATCATCGAAATTGGTTTTATGTTTGCCGACCGTCAGTTTTTAACCTCTAGTCGGGAAGCGATTGCAGAAGGAATTTATGAGGGGATGTTGTGTTTCCTGGAGCCCGATGAATTCTATAATGCTGAAGAATCAACCGACCAATAATAAATCCTCAAACAAAAATAGGCAGTCCGCTGAGACTGCCTATCGTCAATCATTTCCACATAAGCTAAGCAAAGCGTATATTTGATAAATCGCGGAGCCGTTGCGCGGCTTGCTCCGCCGTAATATCACGTTGTGGACCGGCCATCAATTCATAGCCCACCATAAACTTCTTCACGCTTGCGCTCCGCAATAAGGGTGGGAAAAAATGCAAATGCAAATGCCAGTGTTCAACATCCGGCGTATTCACCGGGGCTTGATGAATCCCCATACTATAGGGAAAGCGTGTTTTAAAAAGATTATCATAGCGAATCGTTAGGTCACTTAAGGCTTGAGCCAGACTATTGCGCTCGTCATCTGTCAACTGATACACAAACTGGACAGGCCGTTGTGGAATGAGCAGGGTTTCAAAAGGCCAAACTGCCCAGAATGGCACAATCACCATCCAATTTTCGTCCTGCCAGATAATCCGTGTTTCTGCCTCTTTTTCGGCAACGAAAACATCACTTAAAAGGGTATGACCATTTGCCTCAAAATAGCGTCGCTGGGCACTATCTTCTTTCTTCACAAGCGTGGGTAAGTTTTCGGTTGCCCAGAGCTGGCCATGTGGATGTGGATTGGAACTCCCCATCATGGAGCCTTTATTCTCGAAAATTTGCACATAATGCAACCAGTCATGTTCGGCCAATTCTTGGGTTTGCGCTGACCAAACATCAACCACGCGTCGCACTTCATTAAGTGGCAAATGGGCCAATGTCCAATCATGCCGTGGTGAAAAACAAATCACCCGACAAATTCCACGCTCGGCTTGGGCCTTAAATAATGGATGTTCCGGTGGGTTTTCTTCGGACGAGTTTGGCAAAAGTGAAGGAAAATCATTGTTAAAAACAAATGTCTCGGTATAGGGTGGATTTTCCGCATCACCTACACGAGAATTGCCCGGACATAAATAGCATTTAGGATCATAGGCGGGTAAAACATCTTCAGGAATATCTTCAACTTGACCCTGCCAAGGTCGTTGGGTGCGTTGAGGGCTGACCAGTAGCCATTCATCAGTCAACGGATTATAGCGACGGTGTGGCGTAACGGTAAACATGATAGCCTTTCTTGATTAGGGTAATAATGCCAAATCGGTGTCGGATAGGTCGATACCAAGTTCAGCTAGCTTTGCATGTAAATTGTACCGATCCATTGGACCAACAACCACATCAAAGACAACACCATTGGCATCTATGAAATAAGTGGTTGGGACGACTGCTCCACCAAAATGGGTAGCAAATACTTCACCCCGTGGATCAACCATCATCGGAAATTCAATGCCTAACGTTTCAGCTAAGATACGTGTCTCATCCGCTAATTCACTGACATTGATCCCAAATATCATGAGGGAATCAGATGGTGCGCGTTCATAAGCTTCTTGCAGAAATGGAAATTCATAGAAACAGGATCCACAGCCCACTGTCCAGAAATTGATAATAATTACCTGCCCATCCAATTCATCCAAAACATAGTCTCTACCGTTGATATCGGTCAATATAATTGGTGGCACAGGTTGCCCTTCTTGCAACAATTGTGACGAATCGAGATCATGAATACGTGTCACACTTACTCGACGGGGGGTAGGTTCCGGTGTTTGACTAGGTAGAGGTGTTGGTGTCGGCGTTGGTGTTGGCGGCACAGGTGATAAGGTTGGGGTTGATAATTCGCCAACAACACGAATTTCAGGTGTTACTGACTCTGAATTCGCTTGTCCACAAGCTACCAGAAATATACCA
>JBNLCD010000731.1:0-2563 GCA_050303635.1 Anaerolineae bacterium | reverse complement strand
CTCTTCTAGGGAAGTCTCGGCATACCCATTTTCAACAAACATCTTGTGCGCCGAGTCTAAAATTGCTTGGCGAGTTTCTTGGGCATATTCTTCACGACGGGAGGGGCTCATAGACACACTCTCTATAGGCTAGGCTAATTTGCTTGCTTGACAGTCAACTTCGTTTCAGATTATACTACATACCGACGGTATGTTAAATAATATCAGTATGTCTAATCAATCAATCTGCCAGGATCGTGAGAGGGAGTTAGTATGTTTAAGACCGAACCCAGCTATGCCAATGAATTGCAAAGCACTGTCCGTGTGCTTTTCCCTGATTGTGACCCGTTTGGACATCTCAATAATGCGCGGTACATCGACTATTTTCAAAATGCTCGAACTGATCATCTTGAAAAAGACTATGGTTTCCATGTGATTCCAGATGGTGAAGTCAGTAATATGACGTGGGTCAGCACTAAAAATCAGATCGCCTATTTGCAACCTGCCAATTTGATGGAAGATGTGACGATTAAGACCAAACTCATCAGCTATAACAATCGTGTTTTAATGGTTGAGGGACTGATGTTTGATGCGGCGGAAACTCATCTTAAAGCCGTCATTTGGATGGAGTATTTTGTGGTAGATATTAAGACGCTCCGTCCTACCACGCATGAGCCTGAATTGATGGAGTTTTTTGCGAAAGTATGCTGGTCCGATGAAACCATTGATCTACAAAATTTTGATGAGCGCGTCAAAGTTTTACGCAAAGAATATCGCAAAGTGCGACCTGAGTTAGCCTAAATCGAAACAGGTTAAATCTCACAAAAAACGTAACGCCCTCAAATCACTAAGATTCGAGAGCGTTATTTTTTCTAAAGCTAAGGGGTTCTAGCGTGTGATACTGATGGTCGTACCGTTGCTATCCCCGTCTGGATCGGAATTCAGGCTGGCATTGTAGGTTGCTCCACCTGTGATATTTGTAACGGTGTAACTGATGGTCTTATCCCGTTTCAATTGCGGGCCACTCGTTACCGTACATGACCCATTTCCACTGGTCACACAAGACGCATTCGGCAAGTTAGAGAAATTACCTGTAACGGTGACGCCGTTAACAGGACTACCACCACTATTTCTCACATAAACTGTTACCGTGATTGACCATTCTGGACCCAAATTGCTAATCACGCCGTCCAAATCTGTCACAAAGACATAGTTCGGGGCGGTCGTCGCGGTGGGCGGGACAGGTGTAGCCGTCGGTGGAATAGGTGTGGCCGTGGGCGGCAACGGTGTGGCTGTCGGCGGAATAGGCGTCGCAGTTGGTGGGACAGGTGTATTCGTAGGCGGCAAAGGTGTTGCTGTCGGTGGAATGGACGTGGCCGTGGGCGGCAAAGGTGTCGCTGACGGCGGAATAGGTGTGGCCGTGGGTGGCAATGGCGTGGCTGTCGGCGGTAGTGGTGTTGCCGTGGGTGGTTCAGCCGTGGCAGTCGGTGTAGCCGATGGTAAATCAGGTGTTGCCGTTGGGGTATCAGTTGCCGTGCCGGTGGCTGTTGGTGTATCCGTCGCCGTGGGCGTATCGGTTGCGGTCGGTGTGTCTGTCGCCGTGGGCGTGGGTACTACACTGGGTAAGTTGAGCCCCACCAGCGCCGGATCATGATCAGACGCCCGATAAGGGGCGGTTGTATATAAACCGGGTTGGTTATAGTCATTGTAATCTAAGGCGGCCGGTTCATCGGTATTGATATGCCAATCGCCAGCACCAGACACATACGGAGCTAAAGCGCCATTCGCTAAAGCATGATCAAGATAACCAGCTTGGCCATCGAACACATAACTATAAGCAAATTGACTGCCGTAGAAACGGGTGAGATCTGTATAACCGCCGTTGATGAATTGGCTGATGGGATCTTCAAGCGCATAAGCATTCATATCCCCAATAACCAATACCATGTCCCCCGAAAAAGTGTTGGCAATCCAGCTGACTTCAGCTTGCGCGGCGAGGGTGCGTGTTACATTACAATTGCCTTGCCGGACATCATCATCCCCAGCCCCACAGGCCGAACCCTTTGATTTGAGATGGTTAACAACCACGACAAAATTGGCACCGGAACTTGGATTTCCAGATTCGATGACTTCAAAACGTTGGGCGACCGCCGGGCGATTTGAGGTATCAATATAATTCGGGTCATCACTGCTATCTAAAATTTCGTAAACACCATTCGGCGCAACCACAGCCGTTTTGTAGATAAGCGCCACCCGAATTTCGTCCGTACCCACAATGCCCGTATCAATATAGGCATAGGTGCCGGCCCCGACTTTGCTATTGAGGCCATTCACTAAATCTTGAATAGCGCTTAAACTGCCACTATCGTTTTCGATTTCCATCAAACCAACCACATCGGCATTCATCATCGCCAGCGCATTCAAAATCTTTTCGCGTTGACGTTGGAACTCGCTCGCGGTATCTGCCCCACGACTAGTTGGAAAGCCACCACCCTGACCATCCCCGTTAAAATAATTGAGCACGTTGAAACTGGCTACCGTGATATTGCCACCTACGGCGGGTACGGCAGGCCGACTATTCACC
>JBNLCD010000730.1:0-2573 GCA_050303635.1 Anaerolineae bacterium | reverse complement strand
CGCATCAGGCGTGCGGGCTAAAAGGAAAATCAGCAAACTATGTGCACCAGCCATCGCGGCCTTACTCAGCAATACGCGGCTCGGCTTTTCTTCACCATGTGTAAATGGAATATTGAGACCCATCCCGCCGGTACCGCTGGTTCCAACCTTGATAAATACTTGGGTTTGGGCTTGGCGGAAGGCTTGGTACAGAATTTGGACATGGCGCACCAATTGGGGGGTATATTGGGCAATCATAAGTTGCTCGATACGGGTGACTTGATCTTCTGGACTTAGTTCAACTTCGCCCTTTGTCACAGCCCAAACATCTTGCGTCTTTTGATAAATATTTTGATACGCCAAGCCAGTCGCAGTGTTTACACTGTCAATAACGATATCAGCGGGTTGGTTGCCTAATCCTTCAGCCGTACCCGTAATGATTTGATAGAGAAACGAGTTGATGAGGGTATCTTCATCTAGATTATCAAAAGTATCTGAAATAACCTGATGACGTAACTTGGGGTCAGAGTACAGTTCACGAGGGTGAATGTCTTTAATATCTGTCCGTACAAACAGATTGCCCCAGACCGGAATAATCTCAATTGAATTATCGGGGCGAAGTTCTTCGAGTATTTCTTGAATTTCGCGTGCTTCGTCTTCACGTAAAGATGCCACAACAAGGCGTGCCGGTGCTTCATTCAGTAGCAGTTTACAAACTGCCTCACCAACTTGCCCGTAGGCACCTAAAATCAGGATGTTCTTACCACGAATATCCACTTTGTTAACACTCCTAAAAATTAAAACTGCAACTAAAAAAGGGGTCTATCATCCATTGTAGCTGAAGGGTCCAAAACTGCCGAGTGACATATCGTTAATTTTTGTCAGATGTTAGGCATAATTCATGCAAGCGTGTATACTATAGACACCAAATACCCGTTACACTTGCGAGAAATACATTTATGCAATCAAAATTGTCTGGTCAGATTTTTGGCCACTACAAACTCGATAAAATATTGGGTACCGGTGGCATGTCTCTTGTTTACCGCGCACATCAAACCAATATTGAGCGTGATGTTGCTATCAAAATTATGGCGCCTGCTCTTGCGAACCAAGAGGGCTTTGCCAAACGCTTCAAACAAGAAGCTGAAGTGTTTGCTAAATTAGAACATCCTCACATCACGCCGATTTATGATTATGGACAACATGAAAAATACCTTTACCTTGTTTTAAGACTAATTCCGGGAGGAAGTCTCTCGGATGCGATGTTTGATGAAACCCCATTTGATATTGATTTAACCACAAAAATTCTTAAGCAGGTCGCGAGTGCTCTTCAATATGCGCATGATAAGAAAATTATTCATCGTGATTTAAAGCCCGGAAATATTTTGCTAGATGATGATAAGAATGCATATCTCGTTGATTTTGGTATCGCTAAGATAATCACTGAAACACGCGGTGGTGCAATGAGCGCGTTATTGGGGACACCTGCTTATATTGCACCTGAACAATGGCAAGCCCAAATTATCGATCATCGCGTAGATATTTATAGCTTGGGTGTAGTTGTTTATCGAATGTTGACCGGGAAATTGCCATTTAGCAGTGGTTCACCCTTCTATCTAATGTATAGCCATCTGCACGGAGATATCCCCAAGCCGAGCGAAGAAAATGATGCGGTACCTGCTGAAATAGATACGGTTGTGCTTAAAGCATTGGCGAAAACACCTGATGAACGCTATTCATCGGTCACTGAATTCGCTGAAGCCTTTGAAAATGCTGTCGGTAAAAAATCTTCAACGGCAAGCGATCTTGATACTAAAAGTATTCTTGATATCACCGGACGTCGTTCATTTCGACCAGATACAAAGCGTGATGAGCGCTTAGATAAACTTTGGATTGCCCTAGAACGCGATAGTGGCCAAGTTTTCGTAACCCCTGATGTTGACGAACTTTTCTCAGTCAAAGAAGAAACGGAAGATGGTGATCGCCGAACCGCCAAAATAACTGATATTTGGGATGAACTTGAACGACCACCAACCGCCGTATATAACACGAAACGCCTGCAAGAATTACTTGACCAAATCAAGAAAGAACAAGCCTTCTTAGGTGTGAAAACCCAACGTGTTCGATTACCAGAGACGGTTGCTGAAGAATTAAAACGCGAATCAGGATTGCTAGTGATTGCTGTTGAAACTGATAGCCCCGCCGAAAAAGGTGGTTTGTATCTGGGCGATTTATTAATCGCGTTAGACGAGCACGCGTTACAACACCAAGATAATCTCATCAATCTTCTCAATGATGAACGCATCGATCAGAAAGTGAATCTTAAATTTATCCGTACAGGCAATATGATGTCGGCGGAAGTTTTACTGACGAAGCGGGATAGTGATCGTTCTTTGATGTAACGATTTTCATTAGGTCTTGTAGAAACTAAAAGAGCCATTCAATCGCGAATGGCTCTTTTGTATTGAATGCTTATAAAGTTTAACTTGGATCGTAAATGATAGTCACCATATCAATGGGAACCCAACCATAAGTTTGGCTACCAAGCCACATGCCAACCCACAGCCGACCATCAACCATCATCGTTTCCGTAA
>JBNLCD010000729.1:0-2578 GCA_050303635.1 Anaerolineae bacterium | reverse complement strand
CACAATAGGTGGTCGCGCGCGGTAAATAATCTTTACCTTGGCTACGCAAGCTGACTTGGGGAGCCCCTGTATTCCCCGGTGGTAACAAGGTCGGCGTCAATGGTGGCGCAAAGGTCGGCAAGCCAGCAACTTGCGTAAATGCCGGAGTCGGTGTGTTGGTCGCGGTTGGACTTGGTGTCGCGGTCGCGGTATTTGTCGGTTCAGGCGTATCAGTTGGAACGACGGTGGCTGTATCCGTTGCGGTTGGTTCTTCAGTATCGGTCGGCAAAGTGGTGGCCGTGGCCGCATCACCAGCATCTGTCGCAACATCACCCGTAGCTTCGGCCAGTGCGGTGGCGGTTTGTTGGGCTTCGAGAGCTTCCGCCGTTTCGAGCATACCTTCATCGAGCGTTTCATTGGGTTCAACCGTCGCCGATGCATTTTCAACTAATTCAGTGGCCAGCGCTTGATTGGTCGCCGCGACGGAAGTTGCCGTGGCCTCAGTATCGCCTTCCGTACCACCCATATCTTCAGTGGCGGTCGGAATATCGGCGACTGCCGTACCTTCACCCAGCGTGACCGCAAAGACTTCACTATAGGTTGCCGCTGAACCAGCGATATCACCGTAATAGCCTGTTACCTCGAGAAGATAATCACCTTCCGGCAACGCATCAAGGACAAAATTAGCCCCTACACTCGGTTGCAAATTGGTTTCGGTTGTTGTTTGCCCATTTGCATCGACACTTTTGACACTAATTGCAAGATTATCTGGATCCCCGACTTCGCCCTCAAATACAACGCTCAGTTGGTCGCCTGTCGCAACGGCTAAACTATCGCCAGGTTGCGCATTATCGGCCACATCACAGACAACATTGTCTTCGCCGCGTGTCCAACATGAAACCAAAACAGTCCCGTCGCTGGTGGCGTCGTTATTGATTAACCGGATATTGGGTTCTGCGGGGGCGGAGAAGTCCTCGCCGCTGTCATCTAAATTACCACACGCGGCTAGAACCAATAAGAATAGGCTCAATAAAATCCATAATTTTCGATTCGTCATGCAAAAAACGCCTTTCGTAAAACGGGTACAGGCAAATTATTAGTCCAGTTAATCTTGATGGGTCGCGTACCAATCCGGATGTAATAAAGGTGCGAGCGCCATCTTTATTATAGTCTCATATGCGGTTTGACGCGAAACTAATCCGTCTGTCAAAATTCCGATTGCACCATCTTTATGCTTTGTATTGCTTTGGCCACTAAAAATATCCATCGCCTCACCCAATTCCATGCCCGATTGCAAATTTTGGGACACGCTGGGTGGCAACATGGTGCACGAATTACCGCCAAGGCCCACATGGCCAACTCTGTCTAGAATGACACACCATGCACTGGTTAGCAAACCAAATTCGCTTTCCAAAACACCGCCTTCTAAACCGACGGCTATATCAGCCTCGGTAGTGGCGAGCACCGCTTGCGCACGATTATAAGCGCCTTGGCGTGTTTCTGCATCATTCCACGGTTGTTCAGCCACCCCGGAAGGGACCGCCACACCACTAAATTCTGCTTGAGGATAAACATTTTGCAAGGCCGTCTGCACAGCCTTAATTTTAACAGGATTAGTGGAACCAACAATTATGTGCATATGCTTAGGCTAGTTAATGAGTCATTGACGAGTACAATATCCGCATTGTAGCATTGCGCTGTTGAAAACACCACTAATTTCCGAAAGAAATTTATCATGGGTTTGGATAGTTTTGCCATAACGGCTTTAGTTGACGAATTGAATACAGTTTTGAGTGCCGGACGTATTCAGGATACCGTCGAAATTGATACTGAAACATTTGGTTTCGAAGTTTATGCCAATCAGGAACGGCATTATCTGCTTTTAAGTGCCGATAATGAAAATCCACGTGTCTTTATTGCGCCGGAAAAATTGCGACGGGGCGTGCAAAAACCGTCGACACTCGGTTTGCTGTTCCGCACACGCGTGGAAGGGATGCGCATCACGGCGATTGAACAGCCACCGTGGGAACGCATGATCATTTTCCACTTATTGGGTCCCGAAAATGAAATGCAACTCATTGTGGAACTCATTGAACGACGGGCCAATATTATTCTGGTGGAAGATGGCACCATTATTGAATGTGCGCGGCGCGTGAGTGGCAAAGATAATCGCTACCGCATTATTCTGCCCAAGCATGAATATATTCCACCGCCACCGATGACGGGTAAAACCAATCCCGCCGATCTCAATGCAACTGTTCTGGATACTATTCTCCGGCGTTATGCTGACCAAAACGCGTGGCAAGCCTTGGTCAAAGGGATTTTTGGCTTCAGTCCCACCTTAGCCAAAGAAATTGTCTTCCGCGCTGATAAAGACATCAATATTGGCGCACTCGACATTAATCCTTATCAACTCAATGCGGCGCTGGCGGCGATTTTACCGCCTTTGTTGCGGCATCAATGGCAACCGGGCATTGGTTTTGATGAAAAGGAGATTCCCCGGCAACTCACCGTCTATCCGTTAACGCATGTCGTGGATTGGCAACCCCAAGAAACCGTGAGTAGTGCGTTGAATAAATATCATGGTGAACTCGCGGGG
>JBNLCD010000728.1:0-2584 GCA_050303635.1 Anaerolineae bacterium | reverse complement strand
ACCCAACTATCATCTTCCTCGTATTGATCGAGATCATAGAGACGATACCCTAAACCAATTTTCAACGTAGTCAAGTCATCTTCTTCGAGTTTGGGATTGTCAAGCAGGGGCACAATCACCGGAATAGCATCATCAGAAAGCAAGGTCAGATAATACACGTCGATTTTCCCGGTGCGTTCAAAACGGTCGATATTGTAATTGGCGATAAAACGATCTTCGTTCATCACATTGAGTGTCATGACATAACCTAATGTCACTACGATGGCTCCCACCCAGAACCACTTTAACTTGGCTTGGAAGAGGTCATAAATGAGGACAATAAACAGCATACTCAACCAGACAATGAATACACGTGTTTCGAGCCGGAGGCGGGTAAACCCATAAGCATCCACGTAAATGCTGAGGCGTTCAAAAGCCGCAATCAATAAAATCAAAGTGAGGGCAATAATGCCGGTCGCCAAACCGCGAAAATAATTTTCCTGTTGAACGGTGTCGCGTTGCGTGACAATACGTAACCCCACCACCAAGCTCATGGTCATGAAAGAAACCGCGACAATTTCAAAAAAGCCGCGCCGCGCATATTCTGAATAGGTATAGCCATATTCGCTGATATTGGCCCCGCCGCCGAATAGATAGCGCGCTTGGATCAAGACCGCCACCGTGAACAGTAAAACTACGCTCACAAGGACCACTCCCGCTTCAATCATATTGATCCATTTCCACGGATTTTTTTCAGGGATTTTCGGTTCCCATGTGTCCAGATTATTGTTTGTGTTGATAAACAGCATCATTTTGTATGCAATCAGGGCCGCCCATGCCAGAATAAAAATCAACATGCCGTGGCCAAATAATTCATCAATACTTTTGGGGATAATGGCGTCAAATATTTTCTTGAATTCCGCATTTAACACCACATCGGCGGATGACAGGAGCATTCCGAATACAAACACAACGGGTACAGCCAAAAAACAGCCTCGAATCACTGATAGGAGTGAATGAACCTGTGTTTCTTGCAACTCAACATGCTTGACGCGCCGCCGTGATGCATTAATGACCACCATCGGGGCTTCTAGCCAACCCAAGAGCACAATATTGAGTCCGGAAGTTACTGAAACCAGCCAATGCCCGCCTAAAAATTGGGTGTGGGAGACAAAACGGAAAAACACAAAAAGTGTGGCCATGACAATGAGGATGTTCAAAAATTGCAGGCCATCATTGGCGGTCCAAGCTGTAAAAAGGCTGAACAAGATAGCGGGTATGCCAAAAATCGCATGCTTAAGTTCAATATGCCGATGATAGCGCACCAACATAGCCACCCCGCCGCCTAAAACACCGATGACATAGAGCCCCAAATTGACACCGACTGATTGACCATAAAATAACAGATCACCCAACCACCCGGTAAACAGGCTAATGATTAAAATAATCAGGGAAATATGTGGAAGCGCTGAAGTACTATCCGCGTTGTCATCATCGCTGAAATTAATCGGCAGACGTAAATCGTGTTCATGGGCTAAAGGTATGTTGTTTTCCATAGAAATTGCGCCTTAACTTGTGAATAGATTGCTATTGCTCTCACTGTAAAACAAAGGGCAGGGCGCACGCGACGCTTCGAGTCCACAAACCCACGCACCTGAGTGCTTGCATTGCAAAATTTCCTGCATTGAAGCGTTTTTTTGTTTTCAATTTCTTGACATTTGCATTTGCAACTATCTGATTGATGTCACGTATAGGTTGATACATAACACTTAGGGCAAATCTGGCCCAATCCATATATCAGAAGTAATCATTCAAGCAACCATCAAAGTCATAAATGAGGAAGTGAGACGCAATGTTTAAAACACGTGGCCGCAAAATTATGCGCGATGTTCTCTCCCGAAAAATGAGAACACTACTCGTTTCGATGAGTATTTTTGTGGGTGTTCTGGGGGTAGTCACCATTGTGGGTGGTGGCAATATCATGTTGCAAGCGATTTTAGACAATATGCAAGAAGATGAAATCGCCATGCAACAACTTTTTGTCGTCAATCCAACGGGTGCAGATGTGGAAGATCCCGCCGGACAACTTGACGATTTATTGGTGACATTACAAGAAAATGACCTCGCTGTCGAAAAACTTGAAGGACGCGCCACCCATGCGTTGCAATGGATTCAACCCGGCAACGATAAATTAAGCGTGGGTAATGTTCGCTCATACTCTCACCCTTATGGTGAAATCGAAATTGCACCCATGCAATTATTGGAAGGCGAGTATCCGCAAGCCAATAGCCATGAAATCATGATTGAAGTTCGGCTTTCCGAAAAATATGATTTGCATGTTGGGGACACCGTTCAATTGGGTGTAGCTAGTTTGCCGGCTGGCGAAGATGGTGAATTGACCACTGAAGAATGGACCATCACCGGCCTTGTCATGCATCCATACGATGATTACACCAGCGGCGGTTTGACACCGCAAAGTGAAGCCTTCTACGCCAACTATGACGACGCGGCTTATCTGGCTAATTTCACAGGCTACAACACCTTATTGGTCCGCTACAGCGATTACAAAACCGCGCAAGCGCAAGCCGAAGACTTCACCGCCTTG
>JBNLCD010000727.1:0-2584 GCA_050303635.1 Anaerolineae bacterium | reverse complement strand
GACCAGCCAACACAATGGCTTCATCGGCTGTTAAAAAGCCGTAGACGTCACGAAATGCTTGAAACCCCTCCACCACAAACTCTTTCATTTTCCAAGTTTCACCATATTGTTGCGATTCGTAATATTCGCTGACAATGAGTTGATTGGTAGGTAATCCGGTGCGAATTTCATGCAAATGGTCACGGGTAGCTCTTTCAATCGACCGCTCGATGCGTAGGCGAAGTTCTTCAATATCAAAAGGCTTGGTGACATAGTCATCGGCCCCCAGCTGTAAACCCGCTACTTTATCGGCACGCGCATCTCGCTGGGTCAAAAATGTGATGGGAATATACTTGGTCAATGTATTGGTACGCAGAGCTTGGCAAACTTGGAAGCCTTCCATATCCGGCAACATCACATCAAGTAGAATGAGATTGGGGAACTTAGCGCGAGCTAGGGTAATCCCATCTGAGCCGGATTGGGCATGTAAAACTTCATAACCCTTGGCGTCAAAGAATGTAACCAACATATCGCCTAAATCAAAATCATCTTCAATTACAAGTAGCCGTTTCTGACTCATGCCACACCTATACTTAAACTAAACAGTATTCAAATTATCTATAAACGCAGTGTACCAAATTTAAGAGGTATCTCGCAAAAACTATTTTGGAGTCTTAATTTTTTGGCAGTTTTCCAATCATATTGCACAAAAGGTGGAAGCGCAATACAAGCCTGTTATCTATTACCAAATTTTGAACCGATACTCCCAATTTTTGGTAGGTCTATTGATAATCTAATTTCACTTATGCTATCATTTTGCCGAGTCTGGACAAATCAGACTAAGACATGTAAAATCTGCGCCCAATATCACATCAATAAGGGTAAGCTGTAAAAAAACGTGTTTGGCGCGTTCTTTTTTTGTTTATGCCTCAGTTCTGAGATCTGATTGTGAGTATAGCTACTATGACAAACGATGTACATTATTTAACCAAAGAAGGTTATGCAGAGCTTGAAGCCAAACTGCACTATTTACGTACGGAACGTCGTCAGGAGATTGCAGAGCGCTTGCATCAAGCCCTTGAAGAAGCTGGTGAACTTTTTGAAAATGCGGAATACGATGACGCTAAAAACAACCAAGCGTTTGTGGAAAGCGAAATTCGCCGTATTGAAGAAATTCTCAGTAATGCCGAAATTATTGACAACAATCAAGATCGCCCACGCGATGTTGTCGTAATTGGTAGTCGGGTTACTGTTCGTGAAAAAGGTTTGAAAGAAACCGAAGAATATATCTTGGTTGGTCCAGCTGAAGCCAATCCCCGTTTGGGTAAAATTTCTTACAAGAGCCCATTAGGGAAAGCCCTTATGGATCAAAAAATTGGTGATAAGGTGACTGTTCAGGCACCCGAAGGCACCATTGTCTTTGAGATTCGAGCTATCGACTAGCGTATAACCTCTTTCTGATAATGAGAAACCTTGTATCGACTTGGATACAAGGTTTTTTTATTGACTGACTGACCGTACCGCATCTCAATATTTTGCTAGAAAATTCTAAATAGTGTAAAGTCATCATGAAAACCGTGTCAGGCTACTTATTACAAAGGAGAAATCAGTGGTCACGATTGTTAGTCTATTATTGATTTTGGGGGCTGTTTATATTTTAGCCGTGATTACCGATGAATATTTTGTGGTTAGTTTGGATGAAGTTTCCAAGCGTCTCAAATTACCATCTGACGTCGCTGGCGCTTCATTAATGGCGGTGGGTTCATCTGCACCTGAGTTATTTATTGCCCTGATCGCTGTTTTTGGGGCAGGTGGTGAACATAGCGAAGTTGGTATCGGTACCATCGTTGGTTCGGCTATTTTTAACATTCTTGTGATCACCGGGGTTGCCGCGGTTGTAGCCGGTAAAATGGTAATGAATGGCCGTTCCGTTGAACGCGATATCATTTTCTACTTAGGCAGTATTGTCATTTTACTATTTGTATTTTGGAATGGCGAAATTTTGATGTGGGAAGCAGGCCTGATGATTGCCGCTTATGTTGGTTATCTAGCCATGCTTTGGTATTGGAGTCGGACGAATCCTGAAGATGCCGCACCTAAAACTGTTGGTGGGGATCATTTGCGGCATGGCGAAGGCACGAGTCCTTTAGCAAAACTGAATAAAATTGTTGATCGTCTTTTTGGCTTAATTGCCCGTGACCCTGTCCAAAATTACCTATGGGCCATGCTAATTTCAATTGCCGCAATTGCTGGTCTAAGCTGGGTGTTGGTTGAAAGCGCGATTGCCCTCTCCGATGACTTAGGTCTGCCCGCAGTTATTGTGTCATTAACCTTGCTGGCGGGTGGCACGTCTGCGCCGGATTTAATTGCGTCCGTTGATGTGGCCCGTGATGGACGCGGCTCAATGGCAGTGGCCAATGCAGTTGGCTCGAATATCTTTGATGTCTTGATTGGATTGGGTGTGCCGTGGATGTTGACTTTGCTTATTGTTGACCCCCAAGTGCATGTCAGTACTGAAGGCATTATTGAATCAATCTTCTTATTGAGTGCGACAACCATTATTCTCTATGCGTTCCTCAATACTCAGCGCATGTTAACGCGCCTT
>JBNLCD010000726.1:0-2601 GCA_050303635.1 Anaerolineae bacterium | reverse complement strand
ACCACAACAGCGGCGGCAGAAACAGAAATCTTAACCGCGCTCGAAAGTGTGTCCCGTATTCTTATTGATGAAACTGGCGCAAACGCCACGGTTGTTTTCTTCTTCGATAAGGATGCCCAAGAATTTGTCGCGCAAATTGTGGCGCATCGTGATGAAACCGGCAATGATATTGAAGTTGTCTTCCCAGACGGTATGATTAAGCTCCCCGTTGGGCAAGGTATTGTCAGTACGGTGGCTGAAGATAATCGTCCGGTTGTGGTGCCCAATGTTGTCGAAAATCCCCGGTATCATCGGATTTATGAAAATACGCAATCCGGGGTCTATCTACCCCTCCAATCCGGTGGTGAATTTATCGGGGTGCTCGGTCTAGAAAGCAATGACCTCGATTTCTTCCAAGAAGAGCAGTTGCAATTGCTCCAAGCCATGACCTCATCACTCTCGGCTGTTATCCGGAACGCCCAGTTGCTCGACGAAGTGCGGGAACAATTTGTCCAACTCCGTGAAGTTGATGAATTGAAGACGAACTTCCTCGCGGCGATGAGCCATGAACTCCGGACACCGCTCAACTCAATCATCGGGTTCTCCCGCGTGATCTTGAAGGGGATTGATGGTCCGCTAACTGATCTGCAAGAGCAAGATATCCAAACCATTCATGACAGTGGTAAGCACTTGTTGGGTTTGGTGAACAATATTCTTGACCAAGCGAAGATCGAAGCGGGCAAGATGGAACTTGTCTTGGATTACTTCGATGTGAAATCAGTGGTTGAAACTGTTATGGCTACTGCGGTTGGGTTGACCAACGACAAGAGTGTGAAACTCTTTACAGAGGTTCAAGATAATCTACCGAACGCTTATGGTGATGAATTCCGCACCCGCCAAATTTTGCTGAACTTGGTCTCTAACGCGGCCAAATTTACCGAAAACGGTTCAATTACCGCACGAGCACGGTTGGTTGAAGTTGGCACCAATGCACCTTATATTGAAATAGGCATTGAAGATACCGGGATGGGTATCGCCGCTGAAGATTATCGTCACCTGTTTGAAGCTTTCCAACAAGTCGATAACTCCACCACGCGGACCCATGAAGGTACGGGGCTGGGGTTGCCGCTGTCGCGCTCATTTGCGCTTTTGCAAGACGGTGATTTGTGGTTCGAAAGTGAATATGGCGAAGGTTCAATCTTCTATGTCAGTATTCCATTAGGCCCCAAGGCTGAAGGTGATGAAGCCGCGCCGGTCTCCGACAAGCAAACCCAAACGGTGGACATCATTGATGAGGCCGACCTAAATGGTCAACCCACAGATGGTGAAGCCGCTAGTGCCAGCAATGGCACCGTGAAAGAGGGCGCGCGCCTTATCCTAGCGGTTGACGATGAACAAGAGATGATTGATCTCTACAAGCGCTATTTGAGCCGTGAAGGTTGGCATGTCATTGGCACCACCGAGCCAGAAACGGTGGAGGCCCTCATTGTTGAGCATATGCCTGAAATGATTTTGCTGGATGTTAACATGCCCAGTCGGACCGGTTGGGAAGTTTTGGAAAGCCTGAAATCTATTGAGGCCATGCAAAATATTCCGGTGATTATTTGCAGTATCGATGATGATACGAGCAAGAGTGTGAGCTTAGGCGCTTCGCAACATCTCATCAAACCATTCATGGAAGGCGATCTGATCTCCGCGGTGAAGATGGTTGATGCGCAACGGTCTCAATCTGGCGACTAAAGTATCCGGTCCACACGTCAACATTAATTAAGTTAAAATATGGGGAGCCATTCACATTGAATGGCTCCTCATTGTTTTTATGCATAGAAATGGGATGACGGAATAATGCCAGAAATTACAGATTTTGCATTTATTGCAGGCCAATGGCAAGGTACGGTCGGGGCAGATGCCATCGATGAAGTGTGGAGTACCGTCGCGGGTGGTACACTCATGGGTATGTTTCGCTGGCTCAAGGATGAGGGTGTCTATCTCTATGAATTTCAGACCATTCAACAGGAAGGTGCAAGCATTACCCTCCGCATTAAGCATTTCAATTCAGATTTGGTCGGGTGGGAAGACAAAGACGTTTCTACAGTCTTCGATTGTGAATGGGTGAAGTCTGACGAAGTTGCCTTTTTGAAACGCGGTGACGCCCAACAATTTATGCGCCTTATCTATCGCCAGCCGGATGCCAACACGCTCATCGCTATCACGCAAATGGATGAACAGGGTGAGAATCAGAGTGAATTTATCTATCAACGCCATTAAAAAGGAGACTTACTGTGCTCATTTTGAAAACTGTTTTGGTCATCGACGCCACGCATGTCACTGCATTCAAAACATTACTTCCTGAATTTTTGGCGCAATGTCGGGCGGAAACAGGGTGTCTTAGTTTTGTGATTGCGGAAGATGTGGAAAAACCTGCGCATTTTGTTTTTGTCGAAGAATGGGCCGATGCAAAAGCTCTGCATGAACACGAAGCCAGTGCTCATGTGGCTGAATTAAAGTCAAAAATTGGCGGATGGTTGGTCAGACGTGAGCCAGCCAAAATCTATGTTGTAGAACAAACAAAAACTCTATCGTGAAATTCTCTCGAAGCGTATGGAGTAAATAAGGAGAGAC
>JBNLCD010000725.1:0-2602 GCA_050303635.1 Anaerolineae bacterium | reverse complement strand
CTATTGAGCGGCGTACGGAGTTCATGGCTCATCTTGGCCAAAAAGCGATTTTTAACTTGCGCGGCCTCAATCAACTCAGCATTTTTCTCTTGGAGTTCCTGACTCAGTTCAGCCAGAGGATTTAAAAGATTTTCTGAGAGAATAGCCCGGCCTAAAATGAGCGCGGCTAAGGCTAATACAACTGCATTCAGCGGGATCAGTGTGGCGTTCCACAAAAAGGCTAGCCACATCAATCCACCTAACACCAAGAGCGGCGCTAGCCATAGTTGCTTAAGACGAGGGGCTTTATTCCGCACCCGAAATAAAATGACAGTCGTAATGAGCGGGAATAAAAAGCTCAAGGCGATAGTGGATAAGCCAATCGCGCTTAAATCGGTGCGATAACTGCCCCGCTGGTTGGCAACCTCATGAATACCATCATTGCCTAAACCTGTCCACGTTATTGCCATCGTGTAAATAAATCCAATAACAAACAGTATTTTGAGATAGTAGATAAATTGACTACGTAAATTTGCAAATTCGACCGTGGCAAAGAAAAGACTTACCAAAAATGCCGCGTAAAAACTACCCACCGTATAAGTCATAAACTCAACATTAACGCCAAGTGTGGGATTAAAGCGATTTACGATATTGAAGATGCTATACAGATTAAGAACAAGCATCGTCAATGCAAATAATTGATTAATACGTCCCCGTGAATTTTGCCAGAATATGAGCAAAAGCAGGGCGGCACTCACAATTGCAATAATGAAATTGGAGCCGACCACAATTAACGTTACAGAATTTAGATCTTGCGACATAGAATGTTACTATTCCTATATGATGAGACGTATCAGGTAATCTTTTGTACAGGCAAAATGCGCTCAAGGGTTGATAATAATTGGTTACGGTGTAAGGGCTTGCTCAGTGATGCAATGACCCGTCCAACTTGATTGATCAAATGAGATTGGTCAACCACACTGACCATAATCACTGGAATATCTTGCAAAGTATGATCGGCTTCTAGAATATCCAACACACCCCAGCCATCTAGGCCGGGCATCCGCATATCCAACAAAATTAAATCAGGCTTCAGTTCACGTGTCCGCAGAATGCCCTCATGCCCAGATGCCGCGCCAAATACTTGATAACCGGCTGGTTCTAAATAACCTTGAACAACCTCGATGGCTTCAATATCATCATCAATAATCAAAATAAGTGGTTTGGCCTTATCAACCTTATCAACAGGTTGGGTGAGGACTGTGTTTCGTTTATCTGGTTCTGATGCGGAAGGGAATGCAATGTGGAATGTGCTATTCATTTTATCAAACCAGATGCGGCCCCCATGCAGTTCAACGAGGCGGCGGGATACCGCTAAACCCAAGCCAAAATCAGCAAATTGCGCTGAGGGTAGTTCGTCATCTTCGGCAATGGCCTGATTAATCTTGACCGCATCTGAGCTGGCAATACCACCACTGCTGGCGCGAATAGTGAGAATAACCTGATTGCGGGCGGCGTCAAAATAGCCACCTATTTGAATAGGCTTATTTTCCCCCGTAAATTTAATCATATTTGCCAAGCCATTAAGCACAATTTGACGCGCCCGAATTTCATCCACAAAGAGCATGGGCAAGTTTTGATATTGGCGGGTTAGGGTTTGGCCTTTTTCGACGGCCAAATCATTGAGCGTCTTAATTACTTCATCAATAAGTGGCTCAGGTGAAATATAGGTGGGTGATAAATCCAAGCGCCCCGCGTCAATTTTGCTCAAGTCCAGAACATCATTAATCAAAACCAATAATTCTTTACCGTTGCGATGAACTTTTTGGAGGCGGTCATATTGCCGCTCTTCCAGCGAGCCATAGATGCCTTGTAGCACCAATTCGGTATAGCCAATGATACTATTCAACGGGGTGCGGAGTTCGTGGCTCATATTTGCCAAAAATTCGCTCTTATGACGGCTTGATTCTTCAAGCTGAGCGTTTTTGACCGTGAGTTCGTTGAACATCTCGACAAGCGGATTAAATAACTGATCGCGCAGAACCACTTGGCCTAACATCATAATAGCTAGCAGTACAAAAAAAACATTGATGACATGGCCGACTGGCGCACCTAATAAGCTGAGAAAAATTAACCCCAACGGCAAAGGCAGAATAGCTCTTAATAAGGCGGGACGTTTAGCTAAGGAACTTTGCCGGAGCATCATACCAATATAAAAGAAAATAACAGCAATGATGGCAAAAATAACACTGGCGAGAAAAGTGACGCGAAATTCATAAGATGTACCCGCATCATTCAATTCGGACTTGGTCCAAAAGTTGTTACTCCATGTCACAGCCAGAACCAAAATCATATTAAGAACGGCAAAATAACGTGTATGCCGCGCAATCCGTCGCTCATTGGGGTCTTCTAATTCAGTCATGAAGAAGAAGAGGGCAAACAACGCCAGCGTGTAAAAAGTTGTTCCGATATTTTTGTTAAAATCTATGTTAATTTCGTCATAAAAAGGCTGTACATAAAAAAGTGCGGTCGGAATTGCCCATAAGCTTAAACCAAGCATTGTTAGGGCAAGATATTGATTATGACGGGCATATCGATTTTGCCATAACGTAATCAAGACCAG
>JBNLCD010000724.1:0-2634 GCA_050303635.1 Anaerolineae bacterium | reverse complement strand
CTTCGCGACTTTTTCAGCGGCAATTTGGGTCGCCCGTCCGCTGATATACGTCGTGGATGAGGCATAAGCCCCTTTATCGAAGGGCGTGAAATCGGTATCGGAAGAGTAGGTGATAAAATCACTGACTTCACAGCCAATGACTTCTGCCGCAATTTGGGTTAAGACGGTATCTGAACCCGTTCCCAAATCAGTTGCCCCGACTAAGAGATTGAACGACCCATCGTCATTCATCTTGATGCTGGCCGCCCCCATATCGAG
Organism: Anaerolineae bacterium; assembly: GCA_050303635.1. Taxonomy (GTDB): domain Bacteria; phylum Chloroflexota; class Anaerolineae; order Aggregatilineales; family J027; genus JAKEEQ01. The sequence goes on along the minus strand of JBNLCD010000724.1, from coordinate 2,376 downwards.
ACGCGGAATCGCAGTGCCTTGCATGACCATCGCGACGCCAATCCCACGCCGTAAATGCGGTTGACCGGGCACCGTTTGCCAATCGGGATTATTGTACTTATTATTCCAATCAATGGCGGCAATACCTTCTGTCACACAATCAACGAGGCCACAGGTTTGGATATATTCGGCTTCGGCTTCGCGGCCTTCATTCCATGCTTTACTGACAGGATGTAGATCGCCTGATTTCACGGCATTGTTAAGCCGGAATTCAATCGGATCCCAACCCATTTCCTGCGCAACCCACTCCATATGGGGTTCAAGTGCCCAAAAACCCTGCGGCACACCATAACCCCGATATGCCCCGCTCGGTGGCGTATTGGTATACACAATATCCGCGTGGAATTTGATATTCGGCGCGTTGTAGAGGGCCATCGCTTTATGACCGGTATTCCCCGCCACAGTCAAGGCATGGGAACCCGTCGCGCCCGTATCGGAAATCAAATACATTTCATTGGCGACCATCCGTCCGTCATTCATAACTCCCGTGCGCATGGTCAGATACATTGGGTGCCGACTACGGCTGGTATAAAATTCTTCTTCACGGGTATATTCGAAGCGCACCGGACGCCCTGTTACAATCGTTAAATGGGCGGCCACGTCTTCGATGAGGACTTCTTGTTTAACGCCAAATCCGCCCCCAATGCGCGGCTTAATCACCCGAATACGTTTTTCATCGAGACCCAAAACAGGCGCTAGAATCCGCCGGACATGGAAAGGAACTTGCGTGCTGGTGCGAATCACTAAACGATCATTTTCATCCCACCATGTCACACAGACATGTGGTTCAATAGGCGTTTGTTGCACCTTCGGGCTGTAATAGGTGCGCTCGAAAATACGATCGGCTTGCGCAAAACCATCCGCAATATCGCCAACTTCCCATTCGATGATCGCGGCTAAATTGCGGTCTTTATCTTCAATATGCCAACTTTCGGGTTCATCGTGCAGAAGTGGCGCATCTTTTGCCATGCTTACGCGTGGGTCGAAAATAGCAGGCAGTTGTTCATATTCAACTTCGATCAAATCGAGGGCTTGTTTGGCAATGGCTTCGGTTTCAGCGGCCACAATGGCCACACGGTCACCCACATAGCGTACTCGGTTATCAAGTGAATAATTATCATGCGGGCCCGGTTCAGGATGCGATTGCCCCGCTGTTGTATAGGCCACCCGTGGTAAATCGTGATGGGTCAAAACCGCATGCACACCTTCTAATTCACGCGCTTTGCTCACATCGATATGTTTAATCAGTGCGTGGGCATGTGGACTCCACAGCACTTTAGCCGTTAGCATGCCGCGCATTTCAATATCATCAGCAAAAGCAGGTTTGCCTTGCACCAATTTATGGGCATCAACTTTAGGGCGTGGTTTCCCGACTTGTTGTAAATCTTCTTTGCCGGGAGCAACCGTCATGACAGGCATAGGCGTTGTGCGTACCCGTGTTTGGGTGGATGTACTACCGCCGCCTTGCCAGAGATCATCGGCAGGTGGGGCGGCTTCAGTGGGTGGGGTAAACAGTCCAGGAGGAGCAGGAATTGCGCCATCCATATCAATCGGAGGCACATCCTCGCCACGCATCATCGCCGCCGCACGTAACACTGCTTGCACGGGTTTTACATAACCGGTATCGCGGCTCAAAACACCCGCTAAGGCTTCACGAACTTCTTGTTCGGTGGGATTGAGATTGTTTTCAAGTAGATTGAGCGCACAGAGAATAAAAGAAGGCGTTTCATAACCGCCTTGAATAGCACCCGTTTCAATAAATGCTTGTTGGAGCGGATGCAGTGGTTCAGTGCCTTTCCAACCGCGTTGTTGCGCACCGCCGATGCCTTCAATGGTCACCACTTCTTTGCCCGCAACTTGACTAGCCAGCATCACGCCGGAAACGATGGGTTTGCCATCCACAAGGGCGACATCCGACCCTGAAATACCCCATTCGTCACCGAATTTAACACCAAAAAATCCATTACGACGCAATGCGCGGAGTAGGGTTTCGTTGGGAGCCACTTCCCAAACAACATCCGCCCCATTGATTTTAAATGCAATTTCCATAAAAAAGACCTTTTCTAATATCTACAAATTTTGCATGGGCTGATTCTAGCCTATTTTGGTGAGGAGGTAAAATTGAGTTTGAACTAAATGGCTATCTTTTCGATATAGTTAGAGAAGATAATCCTAAGGAGCGACACCTCATGAGTTTACATCCCATGCTTACCCCCATCACCCAATTACGGAGTGCTTTTGAACATGGCAATATTGAAGCCGGCGCGAGTTGTTTTGGTTCAACGCTAACCATGCTCAATGGCAACTTTTCAGATGATCAAACGCAATGGGAGGCTC
>JBNLCD010000723.1:0-2640 GCA_050303635.1 Anaerolineae bacterium | reverse complement strand
ATAGAGCGGCTAGCCAACCGGTGACAGAGTTTCCGCTGAACATTTTGCCCAATTTGATCAGACCCGCCAGCGCTAATAACCCAGAAAAGGCCGAGAGCATCCGCATACTGAATTCACTGGACCCAGCCCCATAACCCCACACTTTGAGCAAAGCAAAATGTAAGGGCAGTTGATTGTCAATTTTGGTGGACCATTCCCAGATGGTCGACCAGCTACTGGTGGCCAGATACGCATTGACTGTTTCGTCGTACCAGAAGCTATCATGGGGAAAATGGAGATATATCCAGATGATGCCTGCTAAAAGCAAGAATGCGGATATAAAAATGGGGGTATTTTTTCTGCTATTTAACATCTTCCGCCTTAAACATCATGCTATGTCCGCCCCCAATTTCAACATGGACTGAGATGTTATCACTGAGGAGTTTGGTACCTTCATAGCCCCACAAGCCTTTAGCAATATAGTCCTGCGCATAAAGTTGGGCTTCACCAGCTTGGAAATCCCACATGGTCATGTTGAACACAAATAAGAGTGTGACGCCATCTTTTTGGCGTGCGAATACCAACAAATTAGGATTGTCCGAGCTCCCTGTAATGAGCGTTGCCGGATCAGTGTCAGTCAAGATTTCGCGATATTGATTGCGTAAATGCATCGAATAGCGAATCGCGCCCACCATATTACCGTGTCGGGTCCAATCAAAAGCCCATTCGCTAAAGAGCGGCAATTTCTTCTGATCGTATTTGTGCATTTCTTCTTGAGTAAAGTTGACGCCGGTATTGAATGGCTGATTTTCAAAGAACTCAAAACCGCTCAGTACAAACGGCATACTCGGCAAGCCAACCATATAAAGTAACGCTTGATGACAAAAGCCCAGCGCATTTTCGCGACTCGCCGCACGGGGGGTATTATGATTTTCGGCGGTGGTGAAGATCGTGATATCGGGCGTGTTATGGGCTAGATAATCAATATGTTGTTGCATTTTTTCGGGCTTATGCAAATCAAAGATCAGATGGCCCATGCCAGCGTTATAACCCCGTTCACCGGTCTCACGATTCGGATGAAAATCTTCACTCCAGAAGGCAAATTCAGGATTAATTTCACGGGCGCGTTGCATGACACGATTCATGAGATCAGACGGCACAGCATGCCCCATATCAATCATGGCCCCATCAATGCCGCAGGTTTCTTGATAGTGTGGCAAAATCCCGATAATCGCATCCCACAAATCATGCTTAATATTTTCAGGGCGCGCCAAGCGTTCATCGTACATGCGCAAGGTATTGTAGGCCATATAATTGAAATCGGGATGATCATATAGCCGCAAATATGTTACATCGGACCAGAGCGGTTGATTATTTTCCAACGGCCAATCGGTGAAAGCACCGGGTATACGCACATTCGTCCCATCGTCAAGCGTACCAAGCCAGCGGCCATTTTCCATGCGAATACTTTCACTCGCCGGCGGCTGAGTATACTGGTTCCGGTAAGCTTCATTCGGTGGTGGCAAATCATGGCGTTCATAGTTGCCAATTTTATGATAGACCGCGCTTGCCACATCCCAATCCCAATTGGGTGGCCCGAAATGATCGGCTTTATTGGATTTACGATCCGGTATATCGGCCCGAATCCAATAGAACCAATCGGGATGGTCTTTGACCCAAGTTGCATCGCGTGAAGCGGTGCGCAAGATAAATTCCATCACGACGCGGATACCCAAATGATGCGCGGCTTCAACAAATGCCTGAAATAAGGTGTGGGCGTCAATATCAGACAAAGCTGGTTCACTCAGATTGACATCGAGTTCATATGGATTGCGGATGGCATACGGTGAACCTAAATTTCCCTTACGTCCGTCATGACCAATCGTCGTAATCGGTAGCAGGTGGACCGTGTTGAAGCCCATCGAACCAATATAGGGTAAGAGCGCAATGCATTTTAGAAGTGTGCCAGTTTCACGCCAACCATTATCGTTAGGTTCGGTGTTGAGATGGTCGTCATTATTATGGTCGAAAGCGGTGGAAACACGCGGAAATAAATTATAGGTTGTGGCGTAGCGTGTCCAGTCTGCTCCCTCTGGATTCGTCACTAACTCTTTGGCGGGTGACATAAGAATGGCTTCGAGACGTTCGGCATAAAAATCATAAGGATTGAGATTCTGAGCGGCTTCCGTCTCAAAATCGATCCAAAGACCGGGAATCCAATAGGCATCACTCAGATTCTTACGGTGATGATGAAGCGCGGAGATAACCTTGTTCAGTGCCGACATGAGCAACATTCCAATAAACCAAAACGTTTAACCAAAGGCAACTGTACCTATCTATGGGTATAAAGGCAAGCTGAAATTCTGTGCCGCGTGCGAATATAGGCAGGATGTTTAAGCGAGGTTTGCATTCTTAGTTAGATTTGACAATAAGCACTAATTTGCCTTGATTCTGTGATACAAAAAAGCCCGCGCTTTAAACAAAGAGCAGGCTTTTTTGGCGAATCGGATTTGAACTACTGAATAAATGAGACCATATCAGCCGGCACCCAAATAGTGGAACCACCATTCCCGATAAAGATTTCAAACCACGTCCGACCGTCAATTTCGACAGTGCTCATAACCATATAGGTATCAAAGCCGTTGCCATCGGAATCTTGCG
>JBNLCD010000722.1:0-2643 GCA_050303635.1 Anaerolineae bacterium | reverse complement strand
CCCGTTCGCGTTGGATTACCCTCAAAATTAAATGTGTTCACTTTTAGGCAGATTATTCAAGCGTTGCGAGTGTATTCGCCAGATCAGTCAACTTTTCCGGCGTAAACTCACCATTTTCCGCCCAAATAACGTCGCTGGCCGCATTAATCAAAAATAGACGGATTTCGTCGATCCCATCGAGTTCCAAAACATCATTAAACGCATCCACATCGGTGAAGACCACAATTGTGCGCTGACGATCTTTTTCACCGGAAGCGGATAACGCCATGCCGCCAATGATGAACAAGGCACTATCCGCGGTATCCTTGGGTAAAATCGGCACATAGTAGCCCGCTAAATCAGGGTAATCGGCATTGAGGTCTTCAAGATGCGGCAACCACGCTTCCACGGCAGGTTGTTGATCAACGGTGTAGGCCACCACAATGAGTTGTAATTCACCATTCAAATCGGCGGGAATGGCTTGTTCTCTGAGTTCGAGATTGGTGCCCGTCAAAATGGGGAATTTCAGGAGATTATCTTCAGCTGATTCATTGGTTTCATCAGCTACGATGGGGTCATCCGTCGAAACGGTGTCACTGAAAAAATACGAGGCGATAAAAGCCACGATACCGACCACAACAATCAAGCCAACCACCGCACTACCAATACGCATTAAACGACGTTTTGTCATACCCTGCTCCAATACCATCAAAATATCGGGGCGTGACGCTTCATTGGTAGATGATATTATTTGTTTTGCGGACAAGATAATGTGTTTGAGTTAAATAATACAGGTTATCACACGCTGACCCTCACCCCTCAATCTACTCACAAGGGTAGGTTCAAATAGCAGACGCACGATCTCACGTTTTGGGTAAGTATTCTGTGCCGTTAGCCGCCCGCGAATAAATTCGGGGCTAAAAATCACCACCCTATGAATGGGTTTAAAACCTCTGAAGGCGACAGTCGAAGTCCATTTATAGGACGCTGTTTTGTAGCTATGGATTTTAATCCGTAGCGGTTGCGTCACCCAATCCGTTTAGCCTTGCGTAAAAGCCTGTCTCCGGAGGGCGAGGGCTATCACCCGTATTCAACTCTTAAACTGCATTATCGCGTCCGTGTTATCTACCTGTGAATGGGTCACGACCGCAAACCAGTCTCATTACAACAGTGGAGCCAACGCCTGTCAAGCAAAATCGCTCCATAGTGTGATACGTTTAGTCAGCGCTCATGTTGCAAGAAAAAATAGATTGTGGTGAAGTTTTGTTGCATGGGTGATTGATTACAACCTTTAACTGTTCGACCCCCTCTGTCGCTAACGCGCCATCTCCCCCAAGCATGGGGGCGAAAAACCTTTTGCGCGCTAGCCGCCCCCTTACAAGGGTAGTTTTTTATTTTCGTGTCATCATATGCGGAAAAATACACAGATTTTTCCCTACCAGTGGCCTCACTAGCTGGTCGTCCTAAACTTATAAACAGCACGCATCTGTTTTTGGCTTGTGTTCGCCAATTGTGTTCTACGAAACGGATTAATCACCCCGCTGGTAGGGGGACATCTGCGTGTGCTCCCGTAACTCAACAAGCCAAATTAAGGTATATTCCACATCTCAATCCCCTGCACTTAACCGAACCGCGCAGAGATGGCATGTCCTCAATAAAGAAAATTTTGGTGCAAGCAAAAACTAACCCCTCATCAAATCTGACGAGGGGTTGAATGGTTTTTCTAAGCGATCAGACAATATTTAGTCCAGCGGAACCACCAGAATATGATCCTGGTAGACTTGGATTTCCACATTGCCCCGCACATTGATTTCATATTCTTCGAGGAAGCCCGGATCATCCTGACAATCTTCGACACGAATATCATAGACGTCGCGGTCGAGTTCCCAATCAAGATAATAGCCAGTTTCCAGAATGTCGGTCAGCTTATTGTCGCCCCAGTTATCATCAGCCGAAGGCGAGAAACCCACCCCGCATAAATCGACTCCGGAGTAGTTAGAGACACGCCACGTCGCGGTTGTTGGCTGTTCGGGCGCGGCAGTTTCGGAACCAAGCGGAATGACTTCAATACTATCGAAATAAATTTGAACTTCGACACTGCGATTGGCTGGAATATTATAGCGTTCCAGCTTATTCTCGAAGCAGTCCCAAACTTGGACATCATAAGTTGAGGTCGGCACTTCCCAGTCGAAATAGAAATTGTCCCCTAGTGTGAAATCACCGAGTTGATTAGGACCCCAATCGGAAGCTCCCGAATCGCTGAAGTAGATATAACATAAATCCGTCTCAGCGTAGTTGGTGATACGGAACGTCACCGTCGATTCAGGTTGATCGACCGTGTTATCGGGGCCGCCCGTTGAGCCATCCGTACTAAATTCAATCGTCAGCGTATAGGGTCCGGTTGATGTCCCGTCTTCAAAGCCATATCGGGTCGCGACAATCTTATAAGTCCCCGCCGCCTCAAAGGTATAATTCACTTGAGAGTTGCGCGTGTCGCCATTGGCATCATCGTTTTCAGCCAAGACATCTTCAAGATTTTCATCGAGCAAACCAATATAGGAATCGAGTTCGCTTCCACTGGCTTCCATCTTAATGACAACTGAATCGCCTGCATCGACGGTCAAATCCCACACTTGATAAGGATCATTGCCTTCAATGGTGCCG
>JBNLCD010000721.1:0-2653 GCA_050303635.1 Anaerolineae bacterium | reverse complement strand
GTCCGCCTCCGCAAACCCCTTCTTGGCGAGATCGCGACGCGCCGGATGCCGGTCGCACCATCGTGGATCGATGTACTTCCAGGTCTTATGCTGCAGGTTGTCAACCAGCTTGAAGACCACCATCAGCGCATCCCACCCGTGAACGCGTTTATCTCGATCTAACCACCCGTTTTAGCGCCACACGCGCGACGGTTATCCTAGCCGATGCCGAAGCGACCCAACGCGACTTGGTCAAGTTCTATCACATTCCTGACGACAAAATCCAAGTGGTGTATCCCGGCGTGGATGAAAGTTTGCATCCCGTCAAAGATGAAGCGGTGTTGCAGGCGACGCGCGAAAAATATGGGATTCCGGGCGATTATTTACTGTTTGTAGGTACGCTCCAGCCGCGCAAAAATATTCAACGACTCGTGCAAGCCTATCAACAATGGCGCACGCAATCGGGCAATCAAAATGTCTCGCTGGTGTTGGGCGGTCAAAAAGGTTGGCTTTATGAAGAGAGTTGGACCGAAGGCGTCGAAGGTGTCATTTTACCGGGTTATATTGATGTCGCGGATATTTTTGCCTTGTACAGTGGTGCGCTCGCGTTGACATTCCCCTCACTCTTTGAAGGCTTTGGTTTTCCCGTGGTGGAAGCGATGCGCTGTGAAACTGCTGTTTTATGCGCGAATACGTCCTCGCTTCCCGAACTCGGCGGTGACGCGGCGCTCCTCGTTGACCCATTGAGCGTCGATGAAATTGCGGCAGGCATCGGCCAATTGGTTGACAGTCCTGAACTCCGCCAGCAACTTGTTGAACGGAGTCGGACTCAAGTGCAACAATTCACATGGAAAAACGCCGCCCAAACTACGCTGAAAGCACTCGAAATCGCGGCTAATATTTGAAGTTAAAGAAATTTATTTTTTTGAGGAGATATTCTATGCAGTTTGCCGATTTCATCAAACGGGCGTTAGAAGTTCGCCAACAATTTGCCGAATACGAGCAGAAAAAGTACGGCCAAGAATGGACAACCGCCCAGCTTGTCCAAGGATTTGTGGTTGATGTGGGTGATTTGGTGCGCTTGAGTATGGCGAAAAGCGGAATACGCCAAGTTGAGAATCTTGATGAAAAATTAGCCCATGAACTCGCAGATTGCTTATGGTCGATTCTGGTCATTGCCGAAAAATATGACGTGGACTTAGAAACCGCATTTTTCGCGAACATGGACTCTTTGGAAGCATATCTCCAAAATAAATAGAATGAAGAACATTTGTTCTTGATAGGATAGCATAAAACATTCTATAATAAGCCTATCCATAACCTGAATTCCACAGGGTCGGCTTATGCAAATCAAATTACTCCCCATTCCGGTACCCCTGCGGCGTGTCATCGCCAGCTTCCGGCTGGTCAAACATAATAGTCCTGAAGATATTGCGCTGAGTGTGTGTTTAAATGGGTTACCCGGCATTGTGTTTCAACACCAAAATGGGAAATCGCCTGTCCAAAAAATTACAACCGCCGTTGGTTCGGTAGCAGAACCTCCGACTTGTTATATCTATGGACAGATGATGCACCCCGGCGTTATGCATTATCAGGGCGGCACATTTACGACCATCCAAGTCGTGCTGAAACCGCATGGCCTCCAGACATTACTGGGCTTGAATGCCGCTCGACTGACCAATCAGGTGGTTGAGATTAACGAATTCGCCCAAGCTAATCTCAATCAACAATTGCTAGAAGCCCCCACCGATGAGAAACTTATTGAGTTATTTACATCATTTATGCTTACTCAGCACCAACGAGTGCAAACACGCGACGCATTGATTGTAGAAAGTTTATACCTTATCGAGCAAAGACCCGGCTCGGTCGGTGTGCGCCAATTATTAACGCATCTCCATATTTCAGAACGCCAATTTGAACGCCGTTTCAGTCAGGCTGTTGGTCTCTCGCCGCAATTTTATATACGCATTAAGCGTTTTAATCAAGCCATCCACCTGATGCAAAGCGGCCACTATCGAAATCTAACTGACGTAGCCCAGACCCTCAATTATTATGATCAATCCCATTTCATCCGCGATAGCAAAGCTTTTTCCGGCATTTCGCCGAAACAATTAGCTCAGAAAATGCAGATTACTATGCCTCAGCAACGTGTTTACGCATATAGCTAACCCCAAATGACGGCTTTTTACAATTAATTGTCCGGCAAAAAATATAGACTCTAGTGGAATGAATAAACGCATCTATATTGAAGGATAGGGAAAGCCAAATGCGAACTGTATTTCTATTAATGAATGTTAGCTTAGACGGTTATGTTGCCGATGAGAATAATGATATTTCGGGTTTTACCAATGATTTTGCGGCCTTTGATGCTGGTGGTCACCGAGTTGATACGCTTTTATTCGGGCGTAAAACATATGAAATGATGAAATTCTGGGCTACCCCCGAAGCAGTTGAAATCCATGCAGGTGTCGCCAAATTCATGAACGAAACACCGAAATTAGTCGTAAGCCATCAAGCATTTGGCCCCGGTTGGCAAAACGTGACCGTTATTCACGAAGATGTAATTCGCACTATTCAGCACATCAAAGCGCAAGATGGCCAAAGTATCGGGGTTTTTGGCAGTAATAATTTATGCGTGAGTTTACTGCCAGCCGGTATTATTGATGAATTGCAG
>JBNLCD010000720.1:0-2671 GCA_050303635.1 Anaerolineae bacterium | reverse complement strand
AATTGGGATGATGAAGAACTCCAACGCATTCGCCTGCAACATGCGGCCCTCGAGACGCTGGATGAATATCCTTTGTGGAAGAACACGGCCGCGCTTGAATATCTTCAAAATGGCGATGCTGTGCTGGCCCTTTTTGGCCAGAATCCTGATTTGTTGGATGGTTTTGATCAGGCAAAACTTGAGGCGAAACAAGCGACTGAAACACCGCACTTCCATCAACTTTTTAGTAGTTTGGCAAGCGGCATGACGAATTGGTTGGTTGCGAGTCCATCCCATCCAACTTGGGCCACAAAAATTTTCCCCAATTTGGGGTTTGAAGAAGCGACAGATCGTCTCTGGGACGTTATCTTTGAAGCGTGTCGGATCGATCATGATGATCCGATTGCCGAATGGGAACGCCATATCGGTGAATTGGCTAAACGCACCAAATATCTCCAGACAAAAAATTATGATGCGCTCCATTACACCGCACCGGGCACAGACTTAACCGTCGGTTTACCCGCTGGCCATCTCTGGCATAGCGGCAAATTAGCCAGTCAAAATGGCATTGAATTTGTTGCCAATATTCCGACGGAAGAAGTGTTTACTATGCCGCATAAAGACCGCGTAAATGGAACTGTCCGCGCTACCAAACCCCTTAATTATGGCGGCCTTATTGAAGAATTCACGCTTGAGTTTGCGGCAGGGCGTGTTGTCAACGCTGTGGCCGAAAAAGGGCAAGCCACGCTCGATATGTTGTTGAATACAGATGATGCCTCGCGGTATTTAGGTGAAGTCGCCTTGGTGCCCCACAGCTCACCCATCTCGCAATCAGAGTTATTGTTCTACAATATTTTGTTCGATGAAAACGCGTCGAACCATCTCGCTTTAGGTAATGCCTATCGTTTTAGTATGCAAGATGGTGAGGGTATGAGTCCTGAAGAATTTGCGGAAGCCGGTGGTAACGAGAGCATGACTCACGCTGATTTCATGATGGGTTCCGATCAAATGGATGTCGATGGCATTACGGCGGATGGTGACCGCGAACCTGTGATGCGGAATGGCGAATGGGCCTTTGATGTCTAGCCATATGCGTTAAAATCAGATTCTTGAATAACTGCATAAAGGATATGTTGAAGATGGGCAGTGAATTTGAAAACAAACTCGCCAAATATGCGGAAGTGATTGTCAAAGTGGGGCTCAATGTTCAAGCGGGTCAGCGCCTGATGATTGGGTCGCCTTTTTTCGGGATGGATGGTACGCCTGTGCAAGCCTATCCACTGGTGCGTCATATAAGTCGCGCGGCGTATCAAGTCGGCGCCAAATATGTGGCCGTCAATTGGGATGACGAAGGCCTCCAACGGATTCGTGTCGAACATGCCGCGCCCGATTCATTTGACGAGTACCCGCTTTGGAAGAAAGACTCCGCGCTTGAATATATTGACAACGGCGATCCATTATTGATTCTGATTGGGCAAAATCCGAATTTATTAAATGGCTTGGATAAAGAGAAAGTTCGGGCCAAGCGGGCGGTTGAAGTGCCTTACGAGCATGAACGGCGCATCCACTTTGCTAAGAATCGAATGGGTACAAGTGCTATAGTCAGCCCTTCGATTACCAGTTGGGCCAGTGTGGTTTTTCCCGAGCAAACACCTGACGAAGCTACCGCCAGTCTGTGGGAAGCCATTTTTGAAGCCTGCCGCATCAACTATGATGATCCAATTGCTGAATGGGAGCGCCACGTCAAAGCCCTCGCTAAATATTCGGATTACTTAACAACCAAACAATATGAGACGCTTCATTACACGGCACCGGGCACAGATTTAACCGTTGGTTTACCCTCCGGCCATATCTGGAAGAGCGGTCAATCGAGTACGGCGCAGGGTGTTAAATATGTTGCCAATATCCCCACCGAAGAAGTTTTTACCATGCCGCATAGAGAGCGGGTGAATGGTGTTGTTGCCGCCACCAAACCATTAAATTTTGGCGGTCTCATTGAAGATTTCAGCCTTGAATTTGTAAATGGGAGGGTGGTGAAAGCGACAGCGGCGCAGGGTCAAGAAGCACTCGATACGCTACTAAACACCGATGAAGGGTCACGCTATTTAGGTGAAGTCGCCCTAGTGCCACACGGGTCACCCATCTCTCAAACCGGCATATTGTTCTACAATACGCTCTTTGATGAAAATGCGTCGAATCATTTCGCTTTAGGTAATGCGTATCCATCAACAATTACAGGTGGTGGTCAAATGAGCCATGATGAGCTTTTAGCGGCTGGCGCGAATCGCAGTGTGGCCCATGCTGACTTCATGATGGGTTCCGGCGAAATGAATATTGATGGCATTACGGCGGATGGTGACCGCGAACCTGTGATGCGGAATGGCGAATGGGCCTTTGAGGTGTAAGTACCTCAATTGGCAGACACTCAAGACTCGCTATATATCTTATTTTTAAGAGGATAACCTCATGGATTTTCAAGAAAAACTTTCAAAATACGCCGAAGTTGCCATAAAGGCGGCATTGAATGTACAGCCCGGTCAAAAACTATATATTGCCTCACCCCTCTATGCCAGCGACTTTGTACGTGAGGTCGCCCGATATGCTTATCGCCAAGGCGCAAGTTTTGTGGATGTGATGTATCGTGATTCTGATTTGCCTAGATTACGCTTTGAAGAAGCACCCCCTGATACAT
>JBNLCD010000719.1:0-2676 GCA_050303635.1 Anaerolineae bacterium | reverse complement strand
ATCATCGGCGCGCAGAGGATTGCCTAAAGCTAAAATAAGTGTGTTTTGATTCATGATAATCGCCTCAATACTGCATGACGCGTCTATTTAATTCAATGAAAGCAGGGATGAATAAGCTTCCATCTGGCGTTCTGTTCCAGATGGATAAGAGTAAGAGGTGTCTGAATTCGAAGTGATCCCACGATGTGCTCCCGAGAGCAATTGGCTAGAGCGAGATATTACCCAAGTTCAGAACCTCTTACGTCAGCTCTTATTCTTATTATCTAATGCTTTGCACTGTAAATCTAAGCCAAAACTCACCTAATTTATCCTTCAAATGCCACATTTAGCATGTGAGTCGAGCAAGAAATACATGGATCGTAGGCCCGAACTAACATTTCGAGGGCTAAAGTGATGTCTTCTTGCGTGCGGTCCAAAATCTGTGGCACCAACTCGCGCATATCGGCTTCGATATTCGCCAAATTTTGGCCAGTCGGGATAATACAGTTGGCTTGGCGGACTTTGCCCTCTTCAATCGCATAATGATGGAACAAAATACCGCGTGGCACTTCACACGCTCCCACGCATTCACCTGTCATCCGGGTAGGCGGCACCGGGTCTTCCCATTTGATGCCTTTGGCCAGCAATGTATCAATCAGCCACATGGCTTCTTCCACGGCATGCACAATCTCGACGACTTGCGCCACGGTGTTCATATACGAATTCGTGCAAATCGGTTTAAGATCGAGCGCGGTCGCGGCGGCACGGGCTTGTGGATGTAATTTGTCATGATTGATATTAAAGCGAGCCAAGGCTCCCACCATGTACGATGGGCGTTGATTGGCGGTGTGTTTCGCCGAGGAATGTTCGACCAAATATTCGTTGGTCACATCCCGATAATCATCAATTGGCCATTGTCCGCCATCGGTGCTGAAAATGGTGCCATCAATAAAGCTGTATTCATCGTCTTTGCGCAACGCAATATATTCAGTTTCGCGCTCAAACTCAGGCATGGCCAGCGATTGGAAAATTTCCACCGTGGCATCGACATCGGGACGGGCGGCTTCGAGTCGCTCGCGTAATTGGATGAGTTCGTTTTCGCTGGGGAAATGGGTAAAACCGCCGACGGTCATGGCGATGGGATGCGTATGGCGTCCGCAAATATGCTGACACAAATCACCCGCGAGTTTCTTGAGACGCAAGGCGCGCAACACCACATCCGGTGCTGATTTGGCCAATGGAATCACACTGCCGGCTCCCAGCAAATCCGGTGCAACCAGCATATAGGCATGCAAAACATGACTATCCAAAATTTCGCCGAAGAAATTGAGCTTCCGTAACAAAATGGTTTGCTCAGACGGGGTAATGCCGAGCGCATTTTCGGTCGCGCGCAAGGATGTGGTGGCATGCCCGACGGCGCAAATACCACAAATGCGGGAGGTGATGGTTGACGATTCATGATAAGGTCGGCCTTGTAACATCGCTTCAAAAAAGCGTGGCGTTTCGACAATTTGCAGTTGGCATTTTTTTAATTCACCATTTTGTACATCCACTACAATATTGCCATGACCTTCAACACGGGTCAGATGGTGCACATCAACTTTTACATTCCGTGTTCTGAGATTAGTTGTCATTCGGTCATCACCTCCGGCAAGTTTTGATAGGTAAGGAATAGCGTCAATTTGGCATCAATTTCTTCCTCGCTGAGGCCATGTTCGCGTAGGACTTCAATCATAGGCGGAATATTCGGATTGGCCACAAGACCACGACAGCCGTCACAGCCTTCGCCATAGGTCGGGCAAATGGCATCACAGCCCGCCAATGTAATCGGACCGAGGCAGGTCATGCCCCGGTTATACACACAGACATTGCCTTTGAGTTTACATTCAATACAAACGGGGTTATCGGGGATATCAGGCAAACGTCCTTGCAAAAGATGGGTCACCGCTCGCACAAATTCATGACGGTCAATGGGACAGCCGGGAATAACCGCATCAATGTCAATGACGGCGCTAATGGGTCGCGCGGGATAGGTGTCGTACCAATCCGCTTTATCGCCGTAAACGGTTGCACGGACTTCGTCTAAATTGCGGCGATTGCGAATGGTATTGATGCCGCCGAGATGGGCACACGCACCCAGCGCAATCACTAAATCAGCCTTGGCCCGAATCGCGCGGAGTTCGGCTTCGTCGCTGGGCCGACTACAGCACCCTTCGATAAAAGCAATTTGATAGTCGTCTGATTTTTCACTCATGGCTTCGCGGAAGCGCACGATTTCAACCGCCTCCAATAATTCCGGCGCATCTTGGAGCGCATCCACCACAGTCAGTTGACAGCCTTCACAACTGGTAAATTCAATAAAAGCAACTTTGGGTCGCGCCATGACTACAATGCCTCCTCTAAGTGCTTAATATCGGCATAGGAGAACGAAGGGCCATCCTGACAGGTATAAATATGATGCAACTGACAGTGGCCGCATTTGCCGACCCCACATTTCATGCGGCGTTCAAAGCTGAACCAGATATTGCCATCCACCAAGCCTTGGCCGAGCAATTCCATCAAGACAAAGCGATACATGACGGGTGGTCCGACGACCACCGCTACCGTATTACGAGCATGGACACGCAAATTCTTGAATAGAGTGGTGATGACGCCCACATTGCCAGACCATGTTGCATCGGTATGATCAACCGTTGT
>JBNLCD010000718.1:0-2685 GCA_050303635.1 Anaerolineae bacterium | reverse complement strand
GTGGAATTTGATGAGATCGCGGACGATGCGATTGTCCGCGAATTACGGGAAGAAACAGGATTTGAAACCAAAGTTCAAGGTGTTATCAGTGTCCGTAACAGAATTGAACGAGGACGAAACACAACTTATGTGGTATTTTTGTTGACCTTAGATGGTGGCGAAATGCTAGCCACACCAACCGATGAAATTATGAATATCCAGTTTTTTACGCAAGACGAATTAGCGAATTTAGAAACACTGAGTGAAACATCGCGCGCGTTGGCATTATTAGGACTTGAAGAAACGTACCAATTACTTAAAGTGCAAGAATTACCAAGTATTTTTAATCCGGCCAAACCAGTGCGTTTATTTCTTTAATTAATCTTATTTAAGACCTGAATTTTACAGATATCGTTGACTAGTTTTGGAGTACAATTTGATGAAGTCAAACCGATACGCCATGATTATGGCGGGAGGCGGTGGCACACGCCTATGGCCACTCAGTCGCCGCGCCAATCCTAACAATCTTTACCCCTTGTAACCGAAAGTACCATGTTTCGGGTATCGATCGAACGTTTATTACCCCTGATTCCGCTTGAACGAATTTTCGTGGTAACCGGTGCCGATCAAGTTGATGTTCTGCGCGCCGACATGCCCGAACTTCCGGCTGATAATTTTATTGTCGAACCCTTTGCCCGGGATAATGGTCCAGCGGCGGCCCTTGGCATTAGTTATATTGCGGCCAAAGATCCAGATGCCATCATTGCTTATTTACCTTCTGACCACCATATTACGGATGTTAAAGGCTTTTTGAATGCGCTGGAAACCGCTTTTGAAACGGCTGAAGAAAACTACATCGTAACGTTGGGTATTTCACCTAGTTTCCCTTCAACGGCCTTTGGCTATATCAAGCAGGGCGCACCCATCACTGAGCGTAATGGGCTAAAAGTGGTCGAAGCGGCGGGTTTCCGCGAAAAACCGGATGTTGAAACAGCGGCTAAGTTTATCACCAGCGGTAAATATGTTTGGAATGCCGGGATGTTCATCTGGAATACCAAAGAAGCTCAATTTGAGTTTGAACGCCAGCAACCCGAGATGTTTAAATTGATGCAAGAGATTCAAGCCGCCGTTGGCAAACCCAACTATCAAGAAATTTTGGATGGGTTGTGGGGTAAGATGCCGAAGATAGCCATCGACTATGCTATTATGGAACACGCGGAACGCATGGCCATGTTGCCAGTGGATATCGGCTGGAGTGATATTGGTAGCTGGGCGGCACTTTACGACGTATTGGCGGAAGATGTGAACGGCGCTAAGAATATTCTCCACAATAATCATGGCGAATTGATTGCGCTCGAAACTTCGGGCAGTTTTGTCCACAGTGAGCGCCTCGTTGTCACCATTGGCGTGGATGATCTCGTTGTCGTTGATACGGATGATGTTTTGCTGATTTGTAAGCGTGAAAAAGCGCAAGACGTCCGCACCGCCGTTAATCAACTTAAAGAAAATGGCCGTGACGCGTTAACCTAGTGAGAATTTGAATAAGGGGCAAAGTGTGTTTGAGTTGATGGGGGCGCGTGTCGCGTACCTAAGTTCCGCTTCGCTTAAGCTAGCGGACAGCATCATTCACACGTTTGCCTCTTTTGCTTTCTGCTCAAACATATCTTTGCGCCATCTGATTTATTGATTGGTAGTTGCAAAGGTAGAATTTGAATGACTGATGAATCATGTGAAGTAAAGCACGGTATGCAAATCTGTACGGTGGCTAAGGTCAAAGGTTTTCTCGTGACAACCGAACCCACCGTGCCCATGAGCCTCACAATGTTATTTGTCCTCCTCGCTTTTCTAAGCCCAAGTCTGCTTAATATTGATACGAATACGGCGCTCCCCTTGGCTTTTATGGCCCTTGGTTTGCATGTCCTCGCGACAACCCTCCACCAAATTGGCCACACGCTGGCGGCTCGTCGCACGGGTTATCCTATGAGCGGCATCCATTATCACTATGTCCTCGCCCGTTCCATCTATCCCGCCAATGAGCCGGAACTGTCTTCCCAAATCCATATTCAACGGGCCAGCGGTGGTCCCCCGCTGAGCGCGTTGGTGGCGGTACTTGGCCTGATTTTGGCATTCGCAGTCGGCGATAGTTTATTGCGTTATCCGCTATTTTTCTTCGCGGCGGATTCATTCTTGGTCTATACCGTCGGCGCGATGCTTCCCCTTGGTTTCACCGATGGGAGCACGATTTTGCGTTGGCGCAGTGAAGCGTAAACACGCGTTTTAGCTCTCGATATAATATCTAGCATACGGGTGGCCAAACATGTCCACCCGTTATTTTTATCCCCGTTAGCGATAGTCATCATCAATTGGCGGTAAAAAGAGCGCAAATAGTTTATTATCAAGGGCAATTTGCAAAACGAGATGTTTAACATTCCAAGGGTCTTCAGGCCCTTGCTTTGCCAAATCTCATGTTATTGAAAAGGATTTTTTATGATGCACAAAAAATATAAACTGGGCAAACTCGGGGGCTTATTTATTACGGTAGAGAATTCAGCTTTGGTTGGATTTAGCGGTCTTTGGATCATCTTTGCGATAGTGGCCACGGCTTTACTTGATTTATCATTGGGAACCGCCTTAGTCTGGGGATTTTTAGCCGCTAGTGCACATATACTCGCTTCTTTTGCACACCATGTAGGGCACAGTATTGCC
>JBNLCD010000717.1:0-2687 GCA_050303635.1 Anaerolineae bacterium | reverse complement strand
AGCGGCGTTGTAAAATAATTATTGTCATTGGGCAAAATTTGTTCGTAGATGCCATTGGCGTTGAGCCGATGAAATTTTGCTTGTTCTCGCTTTGGATCAATAATCCAATATTCAGCTACGCCACCCGCTTCGTATTCCGCAAATTTTTCGCCATAATCGCGCCCAATACTTTCGGGAGAAACAACTTCAATACAAATATCAGCCGGACCGAGCAAGGCATTGGTGGACAAACGCTCTAGATTTTCATTACCTATAAAAACCAAATCCGGTTCGCGTGCCGAATTTTCTAGGCGCATCACTAGTTTTTCCATATAGACCTTGCCCAATGGCCGATATGCTAAATATGCATCTAATAAGTAAATCAGGAATTTATGAATATCTAAATGATGTGTTGATGCAGGGCTCACTCTAATAACAGCTCCATTAATCCACTCATATTTATCATCTTCATAACCAGCCATGAACTCGTCGAGACTGACCTCAACTGCGATAACTTCACCAGCCGGATAGCGAACGGGTGTCTGTAATTGATTTCCCATACACATAACCTTAGAGTTATTTACCTTCTTTTATTTCAGTATACAGTAAATACTTCTAATATTTGTTGCTAGAGCGTTTTAGGACAAGCAAAGTGATATCATCTACCTGCGGTGCATCACCTACAAATTCATGCACGGTATGAAGTATCCCCTGCTGAATAGCTTGGGCAGTCTGTTGGGCGGTTTGTTGAATAAAATTCTTGAGAGGTGCTTCTTCAAAAAGTTCAGCTTGCGCATTCTGGGCTTCAGTCACCCCATCTGTGTACAAAACTAGAACCGCATCATCCGCCAAATCAATCGTTTCAATGCGCCACGTCCTATCTTCCATCATACCCAATGGAATACCTGTCCGTTTCAATTCGTGAAGTTCTGCCCTTTGCCATAAATAGCCCGGATTATGACCCGCATTGGCGTATATAAGTTCATTCTTATGTGGATTGAGCACACCATAAAACACGGTGACGAATAAATTATTATGAGTATCTTCCAGAATACGTTTATTAGCTTCGGCCAACGCCCGATGCGGTTCTGTTGGATATTGCAAAGCATAAGTTCGAATCAATGTCCGACTGAGTGCCATAAATAACGCCGCGCCGGTTCCCTTATCGGCCACATCCGCCACCACAATCCCCAGATTTCCATTTTCTAGTGGAATAAAATCATAAAAATCACCCGACGTCTGCCGTGCAGGTTCCAAACTCACCGCCAATTGCCAACCTTCAATTTGCGGCAAAATATCGGGCAAGAACGAGTGTTGAATCTCGCCTGCAATCGCTAATTCTTGTTTATTTTTCTCACTCAATAGATTTTCGGCGTAGATTTCGGCACTGCGCAATGTTGCTCCAATTTGAGAAGCGACAGTTTGCAAACTCGGTAAAAGGCTATCAATATTACGCGCTAAGGTTGCGAGCCAGATTCCACCCCACACGCGTTCATCAATTTCATCGCGAATAGGCACAAAAACTTGATTATATTTAGTTGTTTTTCCCCACGGGAGCTTTGTATTCGCGGCAAATATAGCCATCTCCGTCTGTGCTTTGGCCCATTGCCAACTCTCATCATCAATCTGATAGGGCTTTTGTATCTTATTCTTAATCGACGGGAGTAGAATTGTGTCTGGAAACTGATGAATTTCAATATTGCTCTGGAAAAACATGTTCCGCACATGTTCTTCCAAAATATGATCTAATGTCGCGGCATCAGGCGGCGCATTGAGCAAAGTCTGTCCCAATTTCTCTAATTTAACCAGTTCTAGCGAGCGTTGCCGATTAAGCTCAACCGCCCGACTCATCGAGTACCCCAGATATGCCACCGCCATCACGCCAACGCCAAAAAAGACGAAGAATAAGTCATTGATAAACTGATAAATTCCAGCGCCTAGAATGGAAAACAAAAACATGATGAAATTGTTGCCATAGGCCAATAGAAACTGTCTGCGCAGACCTTTTTGCTGTTGCGCTGAACTGTTTTCTCGGGCATAAGGCGAATATATTGCTAACCAGATAAATGGCGACCAGCTCAACAAACTAGAAATGCCTATCAAAAACGATGCAAATACCATTCTCAGGACACTTTCGGCACTCAAATCAGCGAGTGGAAAAATTCCACCTAAACTTGTATATGCTTCCAATGTCACGAGCACAAAAAATACTTCTGCCGCCGTCGTAATACAGATCAGGCGAATCGCACTGATGATGACCAAGCCATTGAATTCGGGTATGGTGGCGAAATTACGATAGATACTCATTAAACTGACGGTGTAATAAACCAGAATTGCCGTAGGGCCAAATAACCACAACATCACACCCAAAATCAAGGGACTGAGTGACATACCAATATCGATATACTTGTTATCTTCAATTTCAAGAAAGAGAAAGAAGATGTAGCGTGTGAGAAAAAGCGTCATTCCAAACAAAAACAGCCACAGTAACGGTTTATCGATAAGGATTTTGCCCTCGTACCATCCCGAACTTAGTGTCTACATAGTCTCTTGTACTTGAACATTCGAAATCGTCGTGCGTATGAGTCGTAATTACCAGTCCGCTCGGGCAGTCTGGATTTTTCACCGACTAGTTCCCAGATTAGTGCTCAGGACTGAATTCATAGAGCATTCGAAGCCTTTGTCAACCAGGATCAGGACCTTGCTCG
>JBNLCD010000716.1:0-2687 GCA_050303635.1 Anaerolineae bacterium | reverse complement strand
GAATAGTCATGCAGTGACCTAATGTTTTTTTGCGTGTCCCGGCTTGATAGAATGCATTGAAATCAGCGTTAAATTCATCGAGTGACGTATACTCGTGGCGATATGAAAGGATAGCTTGGGCGGGAATTTCTTTGAGCACGACATCAAAATTGCGCAGATGATTGCCAAATTTAATCTGCTCAAGACGCATTTCGACTTCGCGTAGGTTAATCATATCGTCACGAATATTTTTTTCGAGTTGCGCTTTGCGAAAACGAAGCATACCGCGAATTTCTTCTTCAGAAATATTGGCGTTCAGAAACTCTTGGACCTGTTCCAGAGCTAAGCCTAAATCTCGCAAGACAAGAATCCGATTTAGACGTGGTAATTGCTCAATTTTATAATAACGATAGCCGCTGATCGGATCGACGTGTTCAGGTGTGAACAACCCAATCTCATCGTAATATCGCAACAAACGAATTGTCACATAGGCGATTTTTGAAAATTCCCCGATTTTAAACATCTGGTTTACTCGACTGTGCCAATGGCTAAATAGGCTTCAGTGAATGCGCCGCCATTGCGACCCGTCACCCCATAATAGGCCATATACTGATCATTGATGCGCAACAAGGATGGAAACAGAATATTGTCAGATGACAACATCACCACCGGATTTTCTCCATATTTTATCCAGTTGATGCCATCTTCGCTCGTTGCAAACCCTAGTCCGCCGATAAAACCACCCGATCCGGCACTCCCGCCTGTATAGACCATTTCGTAGCCACTTTCGGTGCGGATAACGCCTGCTCCCCAAGCCACTGTATAATCCCAATCTTGGACGTCATCACTGGGTACAAAAATCGGATCGCTTTCATCAAAGGGGATATCTGTGGTTGTTGGGTCATCGTATTTTTCCCAGTGAATCCCATCGGGAGATGTCGCTAGTCCAACCATACCTTTGCCCGTACCATTTCCACTGAAATACATACGGTATTGTCCATTCTCATCTTTAAGCACCGTGTCGGGAAAGATAAATCCGCCATCCCAGCGACGGAGCGAACCTGTTGTCAAAATGGGTTCTGGGTCGCGGGTCCAAGGTCCGGTTGGTGTCGGCGCAGTGGCCCGTCCCAGCGTTTTCCCAAAAGGCGGATTACCAACACTGTCGCTCCCGTTATAGTACATGACGAAGGTCCCATCATCTTCAACCATCACAATAGCACGATTGATGCTGACTGCGTCAAAGCCATCACCATCACCTTCAAAGATGGGCGCATCGCGTCGCGTGAAATGGATACCATCTTCGGATGAAGCATAGCCAATAGCTTGAGGTTTGATGAGGGAGGTAAAGTGAACATAGTACATATGGTACATGTTCTCATAATAGATTACGTGAGGAAACCGAATAGATGTGTCGTCCCATGTGCCGCTTTCACCCACCGGCAAGACTGCTTTTTCGACCTGTTCAAAATGTATCGTGCGTGATTCTTGAGCTTGTAACATGGGAACACCTCCAATAATGAAAACAACTAAAATGAGAACGGTATATTTAAAGAATTTGAACATAAATCTTCCTCCGCAATGATGCGATTTTCCTAAGAATTTGACAGTTGCACCATAAACCCTCACGCAACGTACGAGTCAATTAGAGGCGATTGTTTTCTCATTTTCTATTCAGAATTTGGGATGGTATGGAGAATCAGAAATGGCCGGAGAACTTCTATCTCCGGCCACGTTAAGTTTAAGTGTAAAGCAATAAGTTGCTTAGAAATGAGAAAGGATGAGGTGAATTATGTTTTGTCCCTTTTCTATGAGCTAAGTTTATAGTCTGAGCGATTTTTTCTTGTAGCCCTTCAAGTTTTTGTCCTTCATAGGGGACTGTTTAACTCTTTTTTGTCCTTTTCAACCGATAATTTTGGTTAAAAAAACTTTTTTGGAGTTAATTGGTATTGGTTGCCATTGTGGGATGACTTCCTTTACCCTTTTTTGTAGTTAAGCCTGAGTATCGTGCCCTTGGCACAGGTACTTTTTAACTACCTTGACTGTTAACTTGCTCATGGGATCAAGGTGTAATTCCCTCATCCTCCACTGCAAATTTAGATTTATAATTTAATGATACAGCAAACGAATTTTAATTGTCAATAACTTGTTAATATTATAACAACTTTTTAACAAATCTATCACCTATTTCCAACTATTTACATGTCATGAACGCATCTCACACGTTGAGTTGAAACGGATAAAAATATCCTATAGTTGATTTATCTGAAACGATAATGCAGGGGATAAACCTGATGAGTGCTTTAGATGGAATTCAGCGACGGACATGGTCATGTGGCGGCTTATTATTTTTGGTGGTGCTCAGTCTGCTTGGCTTGCTATTTTTTCAAGCAAGTCGTGACCCATATTATGCCCAAAATGATCTATCTAAAACTTGGACACCCACGCTCGATCCACCCTTTTGGACGTCGACTTATTACCTGAACCCAACTGCTTGTCCGGCGTGGACCCATGAAGTCAGTGGCACATTATGGGATGCGGCAACGGAAACAGTTTTATCCGATACACCCATTACAATTTATGCGGCGTCATCAGATGGCTGTGCTTCAAGTCCTTATCAAATAGTCTCAGATGCGGACGGTCATTTCAGCTTTCCCAAACTATTTTTCCAATCTTGGTTGGAGACCATTCGGGTCAGGGTGAGCGTCAAC
>JBNLCD010000715.1:0-2692 GCA_050303635.1 Anaerolineae bacterium | reverse complement strand
ATTGATGCCATTCACTGGTTAGCCAAAGCGCAACCGCAAGCCATTGATATCGGGCATCTGACCATTGATGAAAGCCAATCGCACTATTTCTTAAATATTTCCAGCGCAGGCATTGGCGGCAATATTGCCCAACGGGTGAACAGTATTCAAAAACGTCGTTTCTGGACATTTCATCTGCAAAGTCTGCTGGCGCTTGTTACCTATCAACCCCGCCACCTCAAAGTTTTGCTGGATGGCGAGGTTTGGTATGATGCCAAATCGTGGGTGATTGCCATTGCTAACGGGCAATACTTTGGTAACAACATGAATGTTGCACCCCATGCCAGCCTGACGGATGGTCTATTTGATGTGGTGATGGTCGAAAATTCAGCGCGGCTTAATTTAATGATTGCGCTCAATAGCCTCTACACCGCCGAACATCTCAAGCGCGATGATGTGTTTAGCAAACGAGCACGCGAGGTAATTGTGGAAACGCAGGACAAAGATTTGGCGCTTGAAATGGATGGTGAAACCCATACTGGTCGGCACTTGAAATACACCATTCAACCCGCCGCCCTATCCATGCTTACCCATGAGGTAAGCTAATGGCGCTCAAAATTTCCCATCTGGATCATTTAGTGCTCACCGTCCGGGATATTTCCGACACGCTGACGTTCTACACGAAAATTCTGGGTATGAGTGCAATCACTTTTGGGACAAATCGTCATGCGTTGCGTTTTGGCGATCAGAAAATCAATCTGCATGAAGCAGGTCATCAATTTGAACCCAAAGCCGCTCAAGCAATTCCCGGTTCCGCCGATTTATGCTTGATCACTGAGCAATCCATTGAAGCGATTCTCGAACATCTCAACAGTCACACTGTTGCAATTGAAGAAGGTCCGGTCCAACGCACCGGAGCGCTGGGGCCCATCACGTCTGTCTATCTGCGTGACCCTGATCAAAATCTTATAGAGGTTTCGACATATTATGGCAACTGATTATGCGCCGACTATTCAGCAAATATTGAGCGAGATTGAACGAATTGTTGAGAACCATAGTAAATAACATGCTCGCTCATGATAATTTATCCCACAACCCAAAAAGGTGCTTCGCATGGCTGAAATCAAACTTCAAAAAATTACCAAGGAAGACTGGCGCGCTTGTGCTCGCCTAAAAGTTGCCGAAGATCAACAAAGTTTCGTCGCGACAAATGCGGTTTCCCTAGCTCAAGCCGCCTATGAAACCAATTGGCGACCCCACGGTGTTTATGTCGATGATGAAATAGTTGGCTTCATTATGTTTGGCTTGGAAGAATATGAGGGGCAAGATGTGTGGGACGTGATTCGTCTCATGACGGATGAGAAACATCAAGGGCATGGTTATGGTCGGCAAGCCCTTGCCGAAGTCTTGAAAATCATGCAAGCTGACCCGTCCCCCGCCACGGATGTCTATATTAGTTTTGTCCCAGCGAACGATGGCGCGCGCCATGTCTATAGTAAACTCGGCTTTGTTGATGTTGGCATGACACCCGATGGTTCCGAAGTTCTCATGCATTTGAAGATTACAAAATAAGCTGTATCTGTATTAGTGCCGAATCCAGATTAATGCCTCTATTGGAAGGGCGGAGCTGACATGTTCCGCCGCCTTTGCATCACACTATCCCGTCTAACCTTATCACGTTGATTCGCGAATCAATATTGATTGTCAACCTATCAACATATCAACCTAAATGGCTGATTTTTGGCTCTACACCTAACAATAAATGCTTGATACACTGATCTACCCTTACCATGATCGTCCATCAAACTTTGCGGGGATTTGCTTAAAATGAACATGTTCAATAATTTCATGCAACAGCTCAAAGAAGCCTTCTTCCCGACTTATCCTGATTTCACCGCGAAACCCATGCCCCAGACCGGAATCGACCCGATAACAATGCGCGTACTGGTTATCAGTCATAATCCACATCTGCCCAATCAGGGGAATAAAAAACTCTCCGAACATTTTGAATTATGGACCGATCCCCAACTTCTCGTCGCCAACTATATCAATGATTTGCGCGAAGCAAGTTATGGCTATGTAAATTATGAAGTGGTTGAACATATCGAAGTCGATGGCTTTCCCGTCAAACAGGATGGTTTCGCCTATACGCCGGATAGTTTTATGCAAGCGTGGCATGAAAAATCATTTCATGACCCCGATGCCGTAGATTACTTGCAACTGGTGCATGAGTTTCAGATGATTGAGCGCATCAATCGGGATGAAATTGATGAAGTCTGGCTGATGGGTATGCCCTACGCGGGTTATTGGGAATCCACCATGGCTGGCCCCGATGCGTTTTGGTGCAATTCATCTCCGCTCCAAGGCACAGAAGCCGCCCGTAAACGCTTTGTGATTATGGGTTTCAACTATGAGCGCGGTGTGGGCGAAATGCTAGAAAGTATGGGCCACCGCATTGAATCCATTATGCGCGAGGTTTATCGTCGCCATCCAGCACCCGTAAATTATTACGAGCAATTCATTCGCTACGACAAAAAATATCCCGGTCAAGCCGAATGCGGCAATGTCCACTTTGCCCCCAACAGTGAGCGCGATTATGATTGGGGCAACCGCCGCAAAGTGCCCAGCAACTGCGATGCCTGGCTCAACTTCCCTGATCTCACCAACGAATATCGTGAGGTAGACTGCCGCGAGTGGGGCAGCGGCGACATCC
>JBNLCD010000714.1:0-2694 GCA_050303635.1 Anaerolineae bacterium | reverse complement strand
GGGATTTCTTCTCATTATTGATTTCAAGCACACAACGTTTGGCGAATGGGAATACGCTCATTGACGAAGGTATGTATGGTCATATCTTTGAACTGAATGCCGATAACGAAATTGTCTGGGAATACTATTTACCCCCCGCGACATGGGTCTTCAAAGCCAATTTCTATGATTATCCTATCTTAAGTGAACTGGATGATGGGCAAAGTTTTGAATTCGCGGGCGGCGATATTTGGGAAACTGTCTGTGAAGACGGTACGACAAAACGTCTTTATGAATATAACTTCTTTAATCTCGCTGTCTACAACGAATATGTCGGCGAATTTGGGGATTCAGCTGAAGCCCAATGGGCCGTCGATGCTTGTAATCCTGACGAAACCGAATCATAGGTATATAGCCAATATCCCAAATTAGCATGAATAAAAAATCCCCGCTTCGTTATATTGGAGCGGGGATTTTTGGTTTTTCGTTTATTTAGCGCTTGGGGAAATGAGTCAAAGTCGTGGCATTTTAGGCCATAGACGTTTAATTGATTGAGCACAATTGCATTTCATTATTATATGTGTTTTAATCAACCCCTAATTGTCATTATTAACTACTAAAAGCATACCATTTATAGAACTTGCAGGAGAAATTTATGACAGCGAAGAAGTATTTTATCGTTGGTGGAATCATCATCTTCATTTTGGGTCTAGCCTTTACGTATCATGCATCCGAAGCGGCATGTGTGCCAAGTCCGACAGCCGGCGACGACGATATTGTGTGTTCAGGCTCAGGTATAACAGTGTCACTTAGCGCGGATGCAGGCAACGATACCGTTACTTTGAACGACACTTACAGAATTACCGGTTTAAAGACCGATGACTTTTCAGGTGTGCATGGCGATGATGCCGTGATTATTAATGATAATGCGCGGGTAACGAGTATTAATCTTGATCCTGATAACGATGGCAATGGCGATGACATCGTGACAATCAATGGCAGTGGCCGGGTTACAGGGATAAACGGTGATAGTACATCCGGCGATGGTTATGGGAATGACACCGTGATTATCAATGACAATGGTCGCGTTACAGGTTTCAATGGTGATAGTTTATTCGGCGCTGGCTATGGTGATGATACGCTGATTATCAATGATAATGGCCGCATTACGGGCTTCTACGGTGATACCTCATCCGGCGATGGCTATGGCAATGATACGCTGATTGTCAATGATAACGGCTGGATCAATGGATTTTTAGGTGACTCTGCATTTTCCAACGGTTATGGCAATGATACCGTGATCATTAACGGTAACGGTACCGTCGACAAGGTCCACGGTGATTCTGTATATGGCACTGGCTACGGGAATGATACGATTATCATCAATGATAATGGCATGGCTGGCGTAATTTACGGTGACAGTCAATATGGGACTGGTACGGGCAATGATACCGTCATCAACGCCGGTACCATTGGCGACGCTTATCTGAATGGTGGCAATGACGTGGTCATCCTTTTACAAGGGGGGCGCGTACTCGGTATTTTAGACGGTGGCCCTGATTTTGATACACTCGTTTTTGACATGACGGCCGATAATTATGAAGACCAACAAGCCTTTGCCCAACTGATTCAAGCCGCCAATCCGAGCGGGGGCAGTATTACGATATTCGGGTTGACTTATACGTGGACCAATTTTGAAGAACTCCTTAATCTGATTCAGCTCAGACCTTTCTGCATGTATAACCTAACCTATGCGTATCAATCAGATGCGGATCGTTTTGAAGTCTGGGGTACTGCCGATGCTGAAAATGGTTTCCTAATTGCCGATTTTGCGCCGTCAACCCTGACTCAAGATGTGAACGGGGTCCGTTTCCAAGATGGTTACACGGAGTGGTACGTGGTTGTCTATTGGGTAACGGATCACTATCAAATCAATATTTATACGCCGTGGGATGCGCTCGTGAATGATCGGTGCACATTTGGCTAGAGGCACCGCAAACGCCATTTAACAAAAATAAAAACTCCCCGCTTCGATGTGTTGAAGCGGGGAGTTGGTTTTACTTGAAGTTAACTAGGGTGTCCATTCCGATTGAACATCCCAATCGAGCGGTTCCAGAATCGTCATCATGGCCGGATCATAAGGCACCCAACCCCAACTCATATTCCCCATCCACAGGGCTAACCATGTTTCGCCATTATACGTGCGGATATCGGTCACATTATAGGTATCGTAGCCATTACCATCATAGTCATGCGGAATAAAGAGTTCGCTGGTGTCGGCATTGCGAATAATGCCGTGACTCGGTGATTGATAGAGGTTTTGGGCTTGCCAGTTTTCAATCATAATCAAGCCATAGTTGGGAACATGCCCAATGATATTATTCCCATCGTCAAATATGACCACACTGATTTGACCCGTTAGACCCGCCGAAGGTGTTGCCCCCAGATTACTGCTACTTAGAAGATCAATCAGTCTATTCATATTGGGTTCGGCAATGCCATCATTAACGGCAGTGACTACCACTTGTTGCGGAATGTAGTAGTTTGCATCATTGAAGAGTAAGCTGGTTGAACTCAAACTCAATTGCGTGGCGTCAAAGCTCAAGTTGACTGTGACAGTTTCACCGGGTTGCGGTTGCGTACTAAGTGATACCCAAAAGCTATTCGGTGCCCACGCGGGCTGGTTAACTTCAGCAATTTGCAAGGTGCTTGGGG
>JBNLCD010000713.1:0-2699 GCA_050303635.1 Anaerolineae bacterium | reverse complement strand
TGGCGGCTTGATAAGCAATCACCTGAGGGACGCGCAGTGCTTCAGCCATGCCAAGTAAAGTTAAACCACGTGCTTCTGCTTCAAACATATGGGGTGGTGCTTGTGGATGCCATTTGACAAAGTACCTGTCCGTGTTGGTAAAAATCTGAGCCGCTTGATTAATATCGCCTCCGTAACACGGTTGACTTTGGGTAATTGCTGTTCCCAAATGAGTTTCGATAGCTGATTTTAATCTAGCAGATAACATTCGGTATCCTTTCAGCAATGAATGGTTCAGTAAAACGCCACATTGATGACATTCTTATATAATCTATGGCATTATACATGAGCATTCCCCTCAAAAAGATATTTTTTCAGTTGGATAAAATCACTAATCAGGATTAAAACTAATGAGCAAGTGGATAGATATCATCAATTCAATTGCTGAGCAAGAAGGCTTCAGTTGTGAATTCTACCGACCTGCCACAGAAGAAGAACTTATAATTGCCGAGAAGAAACTAAATTGTCAATTTCCCAATGAGTTGCGCGAATTTCTGAAGGAAACTAATGGTTTTTTGGAATACATTCATATTAAAGATGAGATTATCCCCAATATTCAACTAATATGGTCTATTGAGCAAATTGTTGAAATAAATTTAGGCATACGCATCGATAGTGTGTACGATGATCTTATGCCGCTCAATAGTTTATTGTTTTTTGCCGCACCGGGAGGAGACGGTATTTTATACGGCTATGGAGTTGGTCGAAATGGTATCGTTAGCAACCGCATCTTTTATTGGGTTCCATTAACCGATAGTCGAATATTGCTTGCCCAAAATTTAGAACAGGCCCTTTTAGAACATTATAAGTATCAAATCTAGCCACTGAGGATTGTAAGAACATGACAGAGAAATATGTATTAGCCCAGGTAAATATTGCACGCGCATTGGCTCCGATGGATGATGCTATTATGCAAGATTTTGCGAATGGCTTGGAAGAAATCAACCAACTCGCCGAGAACACGCCGGGGTTTGTGTGGCGTTTACAAGATGAATCTGGCAATGCAACCAGTATTCATGTCTACGAAGATAATATGCTGTTGATCAATATGTCGGTTTGGGAAGATGCGGATAGCTTATTCCAGTATACTTATTATAGTGACCATGTGAAGTTTTTCCGGCGACGCGGCGAATGGTTTGAAAATTTAGAGCGTCCGCATATGGTGTTATGGTGGGTAATGGCGGATGAAATGCCGACTCCCTACGACGCCAAAGATCGCTTAACCTATTTTACGGAACATGGCCCCACGCCCCATGCATTTACATTCAAAAAACGCTTCACAGTCGAAGAGATGTTGCAATATTCGCCTGAAACAATTTAAATAACCCACTTTTTGTGCGGGAGGGTAACTTGATGAAATATGATGTGATTTTACAGGATGTTGGTAACAAAAAGCTCCAAGTGATCAAGCTCATACGGGAAAATACAGGGTTAGGTTTGCACGAAGCCCAGCGCATGGTTGATGGGACACCAACGCTATTGCTCCAAGGTGTTACTCAAGAAGAAGCGCGTACCGCTGTTCTACAACTCCAAAACTTGGGTGCGGTGGTTACCGTCCAAGAACAGTCGGCCATGCCCGCAAGTGGTGCTGTGGCAGATAATAATGACGGTTTTGGGGACAACACCGGCTTATGTAATGTGGTCCTTGTTGATGCCGGCCGCATGAAAATCAATGTCATCAAGGAATTGCGTGAAATCACTAATCTGGGATTGAAGGAAACCAAGGATATGGTTGATTCCGCTCCGACCGTTTTGTTTCAAGGTGTGAATCCCGAAGTCGCTGAACAAATTCGACTGGCCCTAACGAAGGTTGGTGCAACAGTTAACGTGAATTGCTAGGCTGGGTTATTTATACGCAAAATGCATGATATAGCCACAACCTGCACAACGATAACTTAAAATCGACTTGCCCCGCCAGCTAAATGACTTATATGACCATTTACCTGTATAAGGCACGAGAATTTTTTCAAAATGGGTAGCCCCACATATCGGACACTTTTCTAGTTTGGGTGGGGTAGATTGACTCATAGCTATTACGCCTCCATGCATTAATGGTTAGTAGCTTCCTCTGTATTGAATTGAAATACAGAGGAAGCATTTGCATTTGCTATGAAATTACTCAGGCATATTATCCGATGTTGAATCATCAAGCAGATTCTTCTCATCCACTTGGGATTTCATGAACATGCCGAGCAAACCATCCATCAAGCTGGCATTGCCTTGACCGGAGACCAAGACATCCGGTACGACCCGTACCCGTTGATCGCCAATGATTTGCATCATTTGTAGAGCGGTATAGCCAGACATTCCCAATGAATTGACACCCGCCTTATAAGCTTCAGCATTGGCATCACCCCGCGCACGAATCGCTTCAGCTTCACCATGCGCATGTTTGATATTGGCTTCGGCTTGCAATTCGGCAATGGTTACGCCTTGTTCAGACTGCACCATATCTTGTTGAATATCAGCCATGGCGGTTTCGCGCACCAATTGTTGTCGTTGTTCTTGCGCCAGGCGTTGAATTTCATAAGTCTTGCGTTGTTCTTCGGCAATCTTCCGGTCAGTTTGCGTCGTCATCAATTCTTCAGGCGGTTTAATATCGCCAATTAGCGTATCAATCGCTTGCACATCATAGGCATTAATTGCCTTTTGAATATGTT
>JBNLCD010000712.1:0-2701 GCA_050303635.1 Anaerolineae bacterium | reverse complement strand
ATGACCAAGGGTTTGCCGTGGTGGATGCTCTCCAAGAAATGGGCGCTGAGCGGGATAAAACCATTGCGCAAATGGCACTCGGTTGGCAACTGACCTTACCCTATGTCACCTCCCCGATTATTGGTGCGAGACGGGTTGAGCAACTCGAAGAATCCTTGGGGGCGGTCGGTTTGCGTCTAACTGAGGAAGAAATGCAAAAACTGGATGAAGTCACTGGTTTGGAACGCAAATTCTTTGATCGGTAAGATTGTGATTTAAAATAAGATATAAATGAGGCCACAGCATGCCGTGGCCCTACGACCATATTAATCAACTTATGCAGGGCCAGATAGAGTTTGTGCTCACTCTATTTGAACCCTCATCCCCAGCCCCTTCTCCCACTGAAAAGCGCGGGAGAAGGGGAGCTTAGCCTATTGAACATGATGCTAGTGCGCTTTAGCGTACTTTGTTTTTTGTATAGCCACGGGTTTCAACCTGTGGTGTTTACTCAGGATTCCAAAATCATAGTTTCCGGGTCGGGTGTATCATCTGTCGGCAAATCAAATGATATGGTTAACCGCGTGCCGGTGGCTTGAGCTATTTTAGTCAGTGTTTTAAATGTAGGATTATGTTGGCCACTTTCAAGCCGTGAGATAACCGCTTGCTGGGTGTCCATCAAATCCGCAAGCGCGGCTTGACTCAAATTGAGCGATTTACGCAATTTAATCAGTGCTGAAGCAATCGCAAACTCAGGTTCCAGCGCCTCATACGCTTCCCTATATTCTGGATTTTTCATCTCTTCGTCATGTAGATCAAAAATGTTAATCATCGACTTTGACCTCCTCAGCACGTCTCAGTGTCAACTCAATTTCTTGTTGAGGTGTTTTTTGCGTTTTCTTAATGAATATTCTAAGAATAACAACCCGTTGCTTATGTACTGTGATATATAGAGCACGCGCAATGTTGTCCTTGCCCCGCAGTCTTATTTCCCACAATTTATCTTGCACCGGGCGTACATAGGGCATGCCTACTTCAGCGGGACCTTCTTCAACAATTAGTTTACTAATATGTTGGAGGCGCGCCCGTAGATCTAAAGGAAGGGCATGATACTCATCAGATACCGTTTAATTCAGTAATTCAACCTGCCATGCCATAGTATTTATTCCAATATAGCATAAATGATATATATCATACAACTAAGTTAGAATATTTGCTATTTCATGATTCTACCTATTCACAGATAGCTATTCGTCCGCCACAAATGACCAATTCGACAGTTCAACCCAACCCGTGACCCCATAAGCTTCAACTTGCCAGAGTAAATTATGAGGGTCATAAACTGTACAAAACGGGCCATCGAGCAAGGTGAGATGCGTGCCGTCAGTTAAAATTCCATCCACAAAACGCAGAGGGTTAATATGCTTATAGAGGTATTGGCCGTATTCAGCGCGTAAATGGCCTGTCATGCCGATTCCTAAATCCGAATCCCGACAATTTTCAGTCGTTAACGGACTGGCTTGCTCCGGCAACACAGGGGGCAGACTGACCCCATCGACGCGATGCCATGCTTGCGCACCCCAGGCCACACTCCCGATTGGCTCCATTGGTTGACTCAGCGTTGAACCATCGACGTACAAAATATTGAGGGCACCATCGGCATAATAAACGGTGGCATCGCCTGCACTATTTAAAGCCAATGGATAACTGGGGAAAAAACCTTCGACTTCGGTCAACTGATTTTCATCGGTATCAAATAAAGACCATAAACCCTCGGCTGGGTTATGCCGCCAACGCAATGAATCAGGCTGATCAGTGCGGAGTTCAATCGTTGAATCAGTTAAGGCTTCGGTGGTTTTCGTGATGGGGTTGAGTAAATCGAGCTGGGCGTATTCTTCGTAATATAGCCCCAGATAAGGACCATCCGGGGTTTGGACATCTAACAAAGTCACGCGGCCAGCTTGATCCCATTCGCTGACCAAAATACGGTCGCGATCGGTTTGGTAGATGCTATCCAGATTCAAGCCGATACCTGACCCCGCCGAATAGGTAATGATGGCATAAAAATTGCCCGAAACAAATGGCGTGGGGATAAAATAGAAACCCGCATCAATCCCGCCCGTAAAGCTTGAATGGTAGAACTTGTTGCTCTCCTGCACATTGAAGAACTTAACACGGGGATCAACAACTGACTCAAATTCGGTATCTTCATAAGGCACAATCTCGCCTTCCCACCACACAACTTGTTGACCATTACTGGACCACGCTAATTCACTGCGCACGAAATCCGGCGCACGGGTTATATTCCAGAGATCACCACTTTCACGAATCAGATAAACATCGCCGCCTTCAAAATCTTGGCCAAATTCATAACCACTAATTGCTGGATTGCGGCTGTTATACCAATTAAACACAATTTCGGGGCCAGCGGGGGAATGATGCAAGCGATTGATATAGCCGGTGTCGGTGAGTTGTTGCACCGTATCCGTGGCCAAATCCCACAGATATAAATAGCCGTCGCGCGTGAAATAGATATTTTCCGGCAGAGGCGGTTCTTCCTCTTGAGCTTGACTCGGTGCGGTTGGATGCAATAGGGCTACTATCAAACAAAAAATGAGCATGATCAGCAGTTTACGCATGAGAATCATCCCTCCTGATAAATTTGCGAACGATAGGTTTAACCTGTCAGACGACGCATATCTTATTCAGGGAGCACAAGGAATGA
>JBNLCD010000711.1:0-2704 GCA_050303635.1 Anaerolineae bacterium | reverse complement strand
GGCGTGATGACTTGATAATTTTCAATTTTGCCATCTTTGAGAACAATCCAGTCGGACAACGCCCCTCGAGCGGCTTCTGTTGACCCAAAACCCTTACCTTCAGTATATTCAGTGGGTTTGCTATAGAATGCTTCGTGCAAATTGATGTCCGCTAGCCAACCTTTGACTAACTTGAAGTATTTGGGTGCTTCATGCAACCGCGCTAGGGCACGGGTGAAAATGCTGGGGCCCAGTTTAGCCATGACATCCATGAAGAGGGGGTCATAATCTTGATGCGCCGCCGCATTTTCACGGCCAGCGATGATTTGACGGGCTAAAGGACCAACTTCCATTGGAATATTACCCTGTCCGGGAACACTGTAGCGTGGCGCTTTAGCCCACGTGTATTTACCTTGTTTGCGCGCTTCTTCAGGATCGAGTGGATCGGTAACACCTTCAAACGGATGTAATGAACCTTCGCCCCGGAAGAATGAATGTGTATGATCTTCGCGTACATTTGCTTGGTCAAAATCATGATAGTTTTGACCATCATAGATTCCAGCGCGCGTAATCAAAGCATCATTTCGACCATCAATGGTGGGATTACCATACAAGCTGGGGTCGAAGAATGTTCCGGTGGCTAAATAAGCACCGGGGCCCTTACCATATTTATCAAGACCGATTTCTAGCGCAAAGCGGATAAAAACAGCCATATCTGAATTATGTTGGCTTTCGTTTTCATCCATCCATTCCAGAATGTCTTCCCACGTTTTGTTTTCTAACCAACGATCCACTGAACAACCGAGGAATTGTTTTTCGAGCCAGGCATCGGCCCACCAATCCAAGATGGCAATCGAGCGGGTCACATCGGCGAGGGTTGGGGCACTCATCACCCCACCCGGAATCATAAAGCTGGAATGCGGCCATTGCCCGCCAAGAATCGCATAGACTTCGACCGGTTTGGCTGACCATGTTACGCCGGGTTCATAGCTGGTGCCGACAAATGGCGCAAAACGGCGCACAATTTCTTCATAACCAGCGGCTTTGGCATAATTTTTATTGACAAAATCAATCGCAAATAGAGCATAAAACCAGCGGGGGATACTGAGTAAGGTTTCACAAGCTTGCGCGATATTCCGCACCAAGGTTGCATTGGGGGGCATGGTTGTTTTCCATGCCGTATCAAGTGCATATGCTGATTTGTAGAGGTGACTTCCGCCACAAATTCCACAAATACGCGGGGTCATAATCAAGCCAGCTTGAGGGTCTTTACCTTTGAGAATAATCTCAAAACCACGAAACATGGCGGCTTCTGTCCACGCATCGGTGACCACACCATCTTCGATTTTAACGCGAAGGTCTAAGTCGCCTTCGACACGTCCAATCGGACTAATCTTCATATCTTGTACAGCCATTGTTCTTTTGCTCCCTTAAACGACAAACATATCTTCTTTATACCATTGCGGAGCCGCGACACGAGCCGCCGCCGCATGTGCCATATAGGTCACATGGTCAGTCCCCGTGGGAACTTCCTTCGGAATTGAACCACTAATTTTCTGTGTTTTGAAAACAGTTCCCGGTCGTAAGTCAAAGAAGGGGAATTCGGGTTCAGTACAACCTGTACAAGGCATGCCTGCCCGCGTCTTGGATGATTGGCGGTTCCACAGAATACGGTTGCAGGGCGAATGTGTCACGGGACCACGACAACCAAATTCATAGAAGAGACATCCAGTGCGTGTTCCTTGGCCAAATTCAGTGGTTGATTGTTTGTATTCAAAGAATTGAACACGGGTACAACCTGTTTGGGTAAAGGACTTGAAAAAGGTCTGCGGACGTTGCAATTCATCGAGGGCAATATCACCAGCGCGACCACTGGCAACGGCTACTAAAATTTGGGTCACCCAATCCGGGTGAATAGGACAGCCGGGGATGTTGATCACAGGCAGGCCCATCTTCGAGCGGAAATCTGCACCTAGAAAACCGCCATGTTGGCGTTTAAGATATTGAAGCCCGATGGAGTCAGTGGGATTAGGTTCTGTTGCGGGAATTCCACCCCAACAGGCACAATCTCCTAAGGCAACGACGATTTGTGCTTGAGCGGCTAAATCAGTTACCCAATCCTTCATCGGGCGTTCGGCGAACATGTCATAACGACCTGTTCCATTTGGCCCCATCATGACCGTCCCTTCCATCACAAAGATGTCCAGTTCTTGCTCCCCGTTCACACAATCCCATAGAATTTTCTGGGCTTGTTCACCGAGTTCCATGCCAAGCGATGGATGCCAGAGCACATTAATACCGAAGTCTGTCACCAGATCTACGGCACTTGGCTCTTCGGCATTAAGGAAAGACATGGTGTTACCACTACATGCGCCTCCCTGTAACCATAGCAAATTTGCCATACGATACTCCTTATATGATCTAACTAAACAAAAATCTATTTATTCATTCACCGCCACATGACGGGAATTCACTAAAAAATCAACCCATGTATCAAGGCCAATACCGCGTTTGGCTGAAGTTTCGACAATTTGAATATCCGGGCGAATATCCCGAATATTGGCGTAAGCCATTTCTCGATCAAATTCACAGGCTTCGGCCAAATCAATTTT
Source organism: Anaerolineae bacterium (assembly GCA_050303635.1). Taxonomy (GTDB): domain Bacteria; phylum Chloroflexota; class Anaerolineae; order Aggregatilineales; family J027; genus JAKEEQ01. The sequence continues at coordinate 113 of JBNLCD010000711.1, read as the reverse complement.
GGTAATGACAGCGATATCGGAACTATTAAACATGGTGGGATATTTGAGGGGTTTGTCTTCGCCTTCGGTCACAGACATCAGCACGATACGTTGATTCTCACCTAAATCGTAAC
>JBNLCD010000710.1:0-2722 GCA_050303635.1 Anaerolineae bacterium | reverse complement strand
TACTATCATTTATCTGCTAAAGATTGCTGAACACGGATTAATTGGGCAACTGGTAGGGATGGACCGATGTGTCCATCCGCACTATGCGCGAAAAATTAGTGAGTGCAGGTTATATTTTGCACCGATTCCCATTCATTTTATAATAGAGGTAGGGACGACATGTCGATTCAACGGATACACCATATTCAAATTACCATTCCAGTCACCGATACAGACCAAGCGCGTCATTTTTATTGTGAGGTACTTGGTTTAACCGAAATTGCGAAACCAGAATCTTTGCAAGGTCGCGGCGGTTTTTGGGTACAATTATCAAATGCCGATGTCCATATTGGGGTGGAAGCGGGTGTGAATCGGAACCTGACCAAAGCCCATATTGCTTATGAAGTGGATGATTTGAACGCCATTCGCCAAAAGATTAAAGCGGCCAACTTGCCGATCAAGGATTCGATTCCAATTCCGGGCTATGCTCGCTTTGAATGCCGTGATCCATTTGGGAATCGGGTGGAATTTATTCAACCACAGGATTGATTGAGAGAAACCAACTCATGCTGAATTTGCTCCAAACTTTGCGTGATTACGATCGCCATATGCTGACGATTATTGCGAACCGCTGGGATGTTGATCTCACCGCCGAGGATTTTCGCGAAGCGGCCAAAGAGTTAGCCGAGGCCATGCTGGACCCCGCGCTGGCAGAACATGAATGGTCACGCCTGAGTGAGCAAGAACGGGGCGCTATGCAAATGTTGTTGGCCGCGCTCGAGCATAAAATGCCCGCTGTTCAATTTGAACGCTTATACGGTGAAATTCGGCAAATGGGTGAGGAAAGACGCCAACGTGAAAAGCCCTACCTCGAGCCCACCGGTTTTGCAGAAACAATCTTTTATCGGGGGCTGATTAGTCGGGGATTTGATGAAGCCAAAACAGGCGCGCAAGTGTTCGTCTATGTGCCGCTCGATTTAGCCAAAGTGTTGCCGATTCATCAAACAGGTTTTGATTTGACTGAAGATATTGATGATGATTTTCCTGACGATGACGACGCAGGCGGATTCCTCGGCGAAGCAACGCTGACTGATTTAGCAATTGAGGCCCCACCCGCGAAATGGGATGCGAATGCGTTTCTGGTCGATGATATGACGACATTATTGGCTTATCTTCAGGTGAATAAAGTCACGCTGAAGAAAGGCAATTTCGCTGAACAAGATGCGCGGACCCTCTTCGAAAATTTCATTGGCTTGCCCAGTCCCACACGCCTGAGCATGATGCTCAATCTCGCGCTCGATTTGGAACTCGTCGAAAGTGATGGCGCTGAAATTGTCCCGATTCCCAGTCGGGCGAAAATCTGGCTGGAAGCCCCCCGCATCCAACAAATGCAATCGCTGGTTGAAGCATGGGACAATAGCTTCCGCTTCAATGAATTGTGGTATGTCCCTTCGCTTGTGCCCGACGAAACCGGTTGGGAAAACGACCCCACCTTATTGCGCGAAACTCTGCACACCTTCTTTGAAATGTTGCCCGCTAAAGAATGGGTCGATTTGCATCAATTTATCGGTGCAATCAAATCTGCTGAACCCGATTTTCAACGACCGGGCGGCGATTATGATAGCTGGTATATCCGCTCCTCAGATTCCGGCGAGTATCTCAATGGTTTTGAAAATTGGGATACCATCGAAGGCGCAACGATTCAACTCACGCTGATTGGCCCCATGTATTGGCTAGGTCTGATTAATCTGGGCAAACCCGATGTGAGTGCCAAAATCATCAACGCCCATGCTTTTCAAATGACTGCCTTTGGCCGCGCGTGGGCCCAGATTGCCCCATGGCCGAAAGTGCCGCCCCGTAAAGAAAATATGTTGGCCGAAAACAATGGCGAAATTAGTGCCTCGCGTCATGTCAGCCGTTATGACCGTTTTCAATTGGCTCGTTTTGCGGAATGGGTCACAGCGGAAGGCGAAACCTATACTTATCGCTTGACTACCAACAGCCTCAAAGGTGCTTATCGGCAAGGCATTGAACCGCGCCATGTCGATGCTTTTTTGCGTCGTATTTTAGGAGAACTACCGCCCCAAATTCTCAATGTACTGGGAAATCAAGCCCCCGCCGCGACCCGTCAGAGCGAAACATTAAGCATCGGCCACATGATTGTCTTGGAAACCAATTCGCCACGTCAACTCGATGACTTATGGAATGATCCCGCCTTACGCCGTTTCTTCGGGCGACGTTTAGGGGATATGGCCGTCGCTGTCCGTGAAGATAAAGTCGATGAATTGCTGGCTATTCTTGATCAGTTGGGAATTTTTGTGGATGAATAACAGGTTAACGAGAATGAATTGCTGAAGTCATCTGGCGATAACTATAAATTGTTGTGGCTTTAGAGTGGAAAATATTGTGGTGAATTGGCCCAGTTTCATTTGATCAACAGCCCGCCGTGTTTGGCTAGTTAGCAGTTGCGGCCCTATATCTAAAAAATTACCTGATCAGCGTGCTTATCCGGTAATTTTTATCAAGCGAGCAGAAGATAGCTATCAATAATTTTTAGGAAGTTCTCGCTGAGAACTGGTTTTTCGACGAAATCAGTGAAATTGGCCTCTTTGCATTTCGCCTTAGCATTTAAACTAATATCAGCCGAAACAGCCACCATGGGCGTTTCAGCAAATCTTTCAATGGCACGAATATGTTGACCAAGGGTAAAACCATCCATGCCGGGGAGTGCCAAATCCAATAG
>JBNLCD010000709.1:0-2725 GCA_050303635.1 Anaerolineae bacterium | reverse complement strand
GCAATGGATCGGTATCGCTGAGCGTCACTTGCGCGCGAATACCGGAGGAGATAATGCTCGCCGGTGCACCCGGACAGAAGGTTGCGCCGCCGGATACCGGTGTTGTGTCTGGAATCGCAATTTGAGTCAAACCGAAGTTAACCCCTGCGACAGATGTCCAGACCAAGCGCCAATCTTGCAGTGTGCCATTAAATACGGGTGATCCCACATTGATTGTCGCCGGACTGTGGAAGGAAAGAGTGGTCTCGCTCAATGACCAGAAGCCACCGGGGCTAGCTTTCACACCACCAATGGCGGCAATAAGCCCGTGACTGGTGCTGGTAGCGACATCCAGAGCATGCAAACCACTATCGGTTCCATCATAGGTGCTGAACAAGATGATATTGCCACCATTGGCGATTTGCGGACTAAAGTGCGATTTCGTGCCATCAACCCATAAGTTCGATTCTGAGCCGGGGTAGCCTTGCGTAATTGCATTATAGGAAATATAGGGCCCAACCGCTGGCAAGATCGTGAAGCCGGCATCGGCCTTCGCCCACACAGGAACACCTGTTTGCGGATTAATATCAAAGGCATCCAGTTCATGATAGGGACTGGTGGTAACGGTGTTGTTGCTAACGACCCATGCCAATGTGGGTGGGTCGGGCGTACCTTCGGTAAACCACGGCACAAATTGAATGTGGACTGTGCCACCATTGACGGTATCGTAGTAAATCGGAATGGAGAATGTGGTCCCGTTGCTTAATACCCAACTCTGGTCAGGACCCCACGCATTAATGGCCGCGATCGCTTGCGGACTTGTATTGCTGAGTTCAGCCACCGCATTCCCGGTCGCCAATTCAAAGACAATCACGCGCCACGGATTAGGACCCGCACCACCTTCAAAATTAAATGTGGCAAAGCCAATCGCAATCCGTTGACTGGCAAAATCGGTGATAAGCGCAGAATTTGCGTATAAGCCACCCAAATTGACTTCTTCGTTGGCTTCTGTTTGATGAACTTGCGCGAATTGGCCGGTTTCAAACGAGTAGAAGCCAATGCCATAGCGTCCATTGGTCAGTTTGGCACTTTCAACCATATAGCGCCCGTCGCGCGAAATAACCATTTGCGCGTAATTACCATTTATAAGTGGGGCTTCATTCGGTAATTTGGGCCGTTGTAAGGTGGCTTGAATACCATTGGAGTTGAAAAGATACATGGTGTCAGACACATGATCATACGTCCAAAGCCAATCCGTTCCGACAGGTAAGGGTTGAATGGCGACCGTTCCACCACCAGTTGCAGTGGGAGCCGGTAAGGCACCTAAGCCACTGGTATCAATCCCAATACTGGTGGGATCAGGTAAATCATCGATACATAAAATTAAAACAGACCCGTCAGATTTGATACGATAGTCGTATTCAACCTCATCAACGGTAATCCGCACACGATAACCACGGGTTAGTTCATTGGTATATGATTCACCCGGCACGCCACAGCCCATCGCCATGTTATCCCACACATTTTCTTGCCATTGCCAGAAATGTGATTGGCGTGTGATAGTGCGTCCCACCCGTGCACTGAGGTGAGCCATCGCATCGTCAATGCGTGCGAGTACCTCATCGGATTGAGCTTGCGCGGGGGATGGGGTATCCACTGTCGCGAAGCTCACGCTAAACATAGCCACGATCAAAATGAGGGCTAATAAGCGAGAATATCGTTTCAACATATAACTCTCCCAACTGTCTAAAATAAATTGTACTGCTTGATTGTAGACTATTCTTATTAGTGGCGCTACACAATTGAGATGGGGCGCGCGTTGCAGAACAGTCAGGTGAACGTAGGGTAAAATTCTAAACAAAAAATCACAACCAACTGGTTGTGATTTTCGACTCATTCAATAAAAATCAATTTCTTTTAGAATTCGTGTGACCCGCCCGGATCCAGAATAATCGGTTGCGAGTTAGTGGCTTTGGCGACCGTATCAGCCCACGCACCACCATCTTGCGCAATCGGCGGGAAAGTATTGTAGTGCACCGGAACCACATATTTTGGCGCTAACCATTGAATGGCGCGCAAAGATTCCTTGGGACCCATCGTGAAATAATCGCCAATTGGCACCATCGCCACATCAATGCCTTCTTCGCCAATAATTTGCATATCGGAGAACAAAGCCGTATCCCCGCAGTGATGGAGCACCAAGCCATTTTTCAAGCGAATCACAATACCATTGGCTGAGCCACCATAACTACCATCTGGCATGGATGAACTGTGGAAAGCAATCGTGTATTTTACGGTCCCAAAATCAAAAGAGGCGGTGCCGCCTGTGTTCGGTGAACTAATATTTTCAATTCCTTGGGCACCAATCCAATTCGCTACTTCATAATTACCAACAACGGTTGCGCCCGTTCGTTTGGCAATGCTGACCGTATCGCCGACATGATCGCCATGACCGTGTGTCAGGAGAATATAATCCGCCGAGAGTTCGTCAGGGCCAACCGGGGCTAGAGGATTACCAGTTAAAAAAGGATCAATCAAAATAGTATGGTCACTGGTTTCAAGGATAAAACCGCTATGACCCAACCAAGTTAGTTTAGTTGTCATTCGTATTTCCTTTTCCAAAACTTAATAATATAACCAGAGCGTTTAATACCAAGGATACCGTATCCTTAAAATTCATGCTATGTAACGCCCCGAACATCTTTTGACGCAAGCAAGAAGCATATTTCGCGCCGGACAGAAACTC
>JBNLCD010000708.1:0-2727 GCA_050303635.1 Anaerolineae bacterium | reverse complement strand
AAATCTTGCTGGAATGCATGCCGATCATCCAGCGCCGAATCCGCTTCATTAATAGCCCAGAGTGCGACGGTGACAGCGATTACAACCAAGATTAACGACAAACCCAAGGCCAGACGCGCCGCCGGTTGTGCTTGTTGCGGTTTCCAGCCTAATTTGCGATAGGCAAAACGTTTAATGAAATTCGCTTGCAGACGGGTCGCCAATTTTTGCACGGAGCGGAAAAAATCGCGTTTATTGCGGAAATCTTGCCATTCCACCCGCTTGAGTAATTTCCAATTTTGCTGAGCAGATTTCTCGAAGTCAAAATCTTCCCATTCGCGGAGTAGGAGTTGTTTGTCGAGGGTTTCGCCAAGGAGCAAAATGACCCGCTTCTTTTGGGTACGGGCGGCGGTAAATCCGGCATGGATTTCAGGTGTACACAAGGCTTGATGGGTTAGCACAATCCCAATCACATCCACCGTTGGAATGGACGGTGCAATCGAGGCCAAATCGCCTTCTTCATTGAGGACAATATCAAAAGGGCTGATTTGGTCAAGTTCGTGGGCGATATTTTCAGCAAGGTCCCCATCTTGAGGGATGTGCATCAAAAAGAAGGTGGGCATGGCTAATTTCCTTACCTAAGCTATTCAATAAAATGAAAGGTTTGGATATCTTGCCTTAAGTGTACTGTACGCAAGTCAGTTGATTAGCCACGCTTATACGATTTTTAAACGATGATTACCCTGTGCTCGGCTTATGGGGCATGATTTTATAAGCTATTTTCAAGCTTTTTCAAAAGCTTGACCAAAACTTTTATAAAGTTTTTGGGTATCCCCTTTTTTGATCTGTTTAAAAGGATATTAGAATCTAACCCCCTCTGTCGCTAACGCGACATCTCCCCCATACATGGGTGAGAGTGAACTCCACATATTCCAGCCTCACCCGTGTTCGGGGGAGGTGGCCGCAGGCCGGAGGGGGTTAATTCCCCGTGTTTCATTCTTAAACAGCAGATTGCCAGTTTGGAATCAGCCTAAAAGAGCCGCCCCTGCGTTGGTGACTGATCGAATGGGATATCCAGATGTTCATAAGCTGAGCGCGTCGCAACCCGTCCGCGTGGCGTTCTATCCAAGAAACCGAGTTGCAAAAGATAAGGTTCATAGACATCCATGATGGTGTCTGATTCTTCACTGATAGCGGCGGCAATCGTTTCTAAGCCAACCGGACCCCCTTCAAATTTTTCGATGATGGCCCGTAAAACCATGCGGTCGGTATTGTCTAAGCCCAAATCGTCAATATGGAGCAATTCGGTCAGACATTCATTGGCCACGTTGTAGTCGATAAAATCATTGGCCCGCACCTGCGCATAGTCACGGACGCGGCGCAAAAGACGCAAGGCAATCCGAGGGGTACCGCGCGAACGACGCGCAATTTCATGAATACCTTCGTCATCATAGGCAATTTTGAGTTTGTTGGCGGCCCGTTCCACAATTTTTTCCATCGCGTCAATGCTATAAAAATCCATGCGATAGACGGCCCCAAAACGATCACGAAGCGGGGCGGTTAAGGACGCCAAACGGGTAGTCGCTCCAATCACGGTAAAGCGGGGGAGTTTGAGACGTACATTTTTCGCGGCGGGTCCTTTACCGATGACAATATCGAGCGCAAAATCTTCCATGGCGGAATAGAGCACTTCTTCCACGGCTTTACCTAAGCGGTGAATTTCATCAATGAAGAGCATATCGCCGGCCCGCTGATGGGTTAAAATAGCGGCTAAATCGCCGGAACGTTCAATGGCCGGACCGGCGGTAACTTTGACATTCGCGCCCATTTCATTGGCGACCACATGCGACAGCGTGGTTTTACCCAGACCGGGGGGACCATAAAACAAGATATGGTCAAGCGTTTCGCCACGGAGTTTGGCCGCTTCAATCAAAATTTTCAAGTTTTCAACCACATGCTCTTGCCCGGTATATTCATCGAGACTCTTGGGTCGCAAGGCATAATCATTTACATCGGCTGTTTGGCGCTTGCCGCTCATCGTGCGCTTGTCGTCATCCATTAAGAATTGCGTCCTTCATTTCCAACAAAATTATATAGAACATCCGTGTGTCTAGTGTAGCACATCTCGGCACAGACGCATGACCAAAATCTCGCACCAACAGGTTTCATCAAATTGATGATTGAGTCTGCTAGCAAAATTTTAAATAACGGGACACTTTGTTCAGAAATTAACAAATGGCACCGACTACTAATAATATTTATGGGTTCCATGTTAAAATAAAATAGCTTAAAGACATCGTTAATCAGCATGGTCAGGGGGACAACTACTATGCATGATCGTTTAACATCTATTGAAGATATTGATCTGGCGTGGCTAGATGGCAATACTATTCTGCATGTGATACTTCAAACAGTTCACCGCAACAATTTGTTTGAGCTTGAGGAATATATCGCAACGCTGGTTGAAGATTGGCCGCAAGGTAAGCCATTTCTGATCTTAGTTGATTTTTCGGCTGGCAAGTTTAGTCCAAAAATCAAGAAAATCTCATTAGCCATCGCCGAAAAACTCGAAGAGAAGAATATCACAGGTAAACGTGCCGTGATATTGCCAGCGGGTCTCGTCGCAGGCTTGGTCAAAACGTGGGCTACGCGTCTCCAACGGCAAAACAGCATCCTGCAAAATTGTTTCTTCAACACGACTGAAGAGGCTTTAGAGTGGCTCAGAGAGTAGTTTTTAGATCATCAAGT
>JBNLCD010000707.1:0-2733 GCA_050303635.1 Anaerolineae bacterium | reverse complement strand
ACCACAAGCCAAGATTTGATTGCGCCACATATCTATTATGGTTTGTCATCCCAAGCCTATGAATTTGCGCAGATACCAGAATTTGAGCCCGTTGTGGCCCGCCCCGAATATCAAGAACTGAATTTTGGCGGCATTGGTCTGATGGAATCATCGCAAGGGGTTTGTGTGCGCTCCAATTGGGAACTGTCCAACGAAGTCGACAGTGACTATGGGGTAACTATTACAATTTACCATCCACGTGGTGTCCAAATTGTTAAAACTGATGTTGATATCGCCACGGCCAACAATGTTCCCACTGCTCAATGGTCAGCGGGACAATCGGGTAGTGCCTATAATTTATTGCAATTACCGCCCGGTACGCCACGTGCAGACTACGAAATGCAATTGCGTGTTTATGATGAAACGAATCCAAATGGTTTTCGTTTGCAAGGTGCCTCGGTGGGTGTGCAGGGTACAGACTATGAATTTCCAGAGGTTGTGCGCTTAGTCGGGCCCATTTACCGTGAAGAGATTACTGACAGTATTCTTGTCAAAGATAACGCGCCTGCCGACAAAATCTTAGATGGCACCCAAGATTTAGAGGTTGAATTGATTGTCGCAGGTAAAGATTTAAACCCCGGTGAGCGAATAACTGTGCGGTTATATGATGAAGCGGACAATTTTGATCATCGCTTATCGGTTGTTTATTCAGGGAGCCCCACCCGAGCATGGTTAAGTTTCAATATTCCGTCGCTCGGACAGGGTACAGCATATCTTGAAGCAGATGGTGTGGTCATTGCAAGCTATACGATTGAACAGATTAATCGCACATTTGAAATTCCTGAATTTGACTTAGAAGTTAATGAGAAATTTCCCGGTGTGGGTAACCTATTAGGGGTTAATTTAGCCAGCGAAACAGTCGAATTTGGCGAACTATTTTCACTCGATTTGATCTGGCAAGCAAACACCGCAACCCCTATTTCCTACACGGTTTTCGTGCAATTACTCAACGCTGATGGACAACTCATTGCCCAAAGTGATAGCATCCCTGTAAACGGGACTCGTCCCACCACAAATTGGATGGCGGGCGAATATTTGGTAGACAACCATACGTTAGACTATAAAGTAGATACTTATGAAGGGGACGCCACACTGATTGTCGGGTGGTATGATGCCAATACCGGAACCCGTGTCCCAAGTGGCGAAAGTGAAGAATATATTCAATTGCCTGTTCAGATTACAGTGGTCGACAATCAATAATTTCCCTGGCCATTGATTCTATATTCCAGATGAGGACACAAGCCGCATCTGAGATGTGAGTGCAAGCTGAATCTTACAAATAACGACTGACGAGGTTATTGTGGAACTATTTGGCGGTTTTGGGCTATTAGCTCCCTTAGCGGCGCTGCTTTCGGCCTTAATTATCCCGATACTATTGCTCTATATGCTCCGGTTACGCCGTACTGAAGTGCCGATTTCCAGCAACTTCTTGTGGCAACAACTGTTGCGTGACCGTGAAGCGAATGCGCCGTGGCAACGGTTGCGTCCAAATTTGCTGATGCTCTTGCAAATTTTAATTTTACTGGCGCTGATCTTTGCTTTGATGAGACCTTTCTTTGAAGTGAAGACCATTGTGACTGGACGCACAGTTATTTTATTGGATGCTTCGGCCAGCATGAATGCCACCGATGTTGATGGTAAAACTCGTTTTGAAGCCGCCCAAGAACGCGCCTTGCAAGAAGTCTCCACCCTTGGTTCGGATGATACGATGACGATTATTCGTGTGGCGGAAATTCCGGAAGTCTTGGTGGCCGCTTCGCGTGATAAAACTTTACTCCGTCGTTCTATTCAAGATGCTGAACCAAGTAATGCCAGTGCCGATTGGACAGCCGCTTTTACGCTAGCAACCGCCGGCAGTGAAGGTATTGAAGATTTACAAGTGGTGGCTTTAAGTGATGGTGGGTTGCCGCCCGAAAATCTACCTGAGATTACGGGTAAATTTCGCTATGTCAAAATTGGGAAGTCTGGCGAAAATGTGGCCATCATTGCCCTATCTACGCGTGCGCTACCCAACGATGCCCCTCAAATGTTTGCCAGTTTGCATAATTATGGGGATGAAGATGCTAATATCATCTTTTCCATCGATTTAGATGATGAACTCTATACTGCAACTCGTTATGAGATTCCAGCCGGCGCCACGCGCGATGTCATCATTGAAGATTTGCCCGATAATTTCGCAAACTTAAAAGCCTATATTGCACCAAGCAGTAGCAGTAATGTGTCAGACTATTTGCCAATTGATGATACGGCCTATTCTGTTTTCAATAATTCGGGCACAGGCGACGTCCTGATTATGACGGAGCGCAATATCTTCCTTGAACATGTGTTTGAAAGCATGGCCGGGGCCGAATTGACGGTGCGCGCGCCGAATGAAGGCTTACCGAGTCGGGATTACGATCTCTATGTATTTGATGGCTGGTTGCCACCCCGTTTACCGGAAGGTGATCTACTCATTATTAACCCGCCTGAAAGCACAAACTTCTTCAGTGTGACGGGTGATACCAATGCCATTACCTTTGATCCTGATACCGGGGGTGTAAATCGTGAATACGAGCAAGCCCGCTATCTTAGCTTCAATGATGTGAACATCCGTAAATCCCGTGTTATTGAGCGGATTGATTGGGCGAATATACTGGTCCAAACTGAAAACGGTACCCCTTTGGTCTTTTACGGGGATGTCGAAGGACGTCAATT
>JBNLCD010000706.1:0-2734 GCA_050303635.1 Anaerolineae bacterium | reverse complement strand
CATGTTTTCCCGCTCACTCAACTTTTGTGGGATGCTTATCAGAAACAGCTCGTGGCGTTGTTCCATCAATGGCAGCAATATTTTCAACTTCCGCCGCGCGACAATCGGCTCAACCCACGGGTCGTTAAGCGAAAACGCAACAAGTTCCGGCGCAAGAAACCTAAAGACACTTCCGTCAAAGTTCCGCCCTTCGCGGAGGTTGTTCGTTTGCTTTAGTACCTTAACTCAACCGTATTGGTTTGTTAAACACACCCCGAATAGTACTGAATCAAATTGCGATAGATCAAGCAGCAATAGAAGATGATCAGCCACTCTAGCCGCTCCCTCAACATAGGCGGTGTCTGAATGTTGATAGGAATGGATCACCGTGCTATCAACCGCTTCAATATTGTCCGCATCATCAATAGCCAAACCGACTAAACCGTCGGAAATTTCAATTATGACAATAGGCGTTGCTAAACTTAAAGGGGTTTCTACGTCTCCGAAACAACGCCGTAAATCAATGACTGGGATCACACAACCGGGCAACGTCATTAAACCCAGCATTTCGGGGTTAGCATCCGGCAATTCGGTCAAAGCGACAAAATGTAATACTTTTGAGACATGCCCAATTTCGATGCCATACCATTCGTCACCAACCCGGCACCTCAGGTAGTGGTGGATAGATTTGTTTGCCACACTTGGTTCCTTTGAGAACTGTTATATATCTGCAGTTAATCGCTACGCTTTGGACCATACCTGAACCGTCAAGCAGGGCGTGTTTAGTTCATTATTGAACTGAACGTCATCGGTTACGAGATCTAAGCGCTGCTGGGCATTGGTTAATTGTCGCTGTCGAGTTGACTTGAGCGCAGTTACGGATCCCCCCAACCACGTCAATTCGCATACCAGTTCAATTCCAGGATGACCGTTCTGGCTGAGGGCCGTCATATGCAACACGCCATTAGCCCCGGCAACCAAAATGAGTTCAACCATAGCCGTTATAGCGGCAGTGGCGCGCACATGCATTTCAGGGCGAAAAGCATGGTGTTCAGTCAAATAGGTGCGCAGTGCATTCCGCGCGGTGATTAAATCACGCACACTGGAGATGGGTACTTTTTGAGTCGTCATTGTATTCTCATTCAGTGTCCAACAAGCCAAATGTTTGAAGAGAAGATATTACGTTTTTGACAGCAAATACATCTTTAGCGATGTAATCATCTGCCCCATTTTCTAGAATCTGCAAAATCGCATCAAAATCGTCACTGGCCGTGAGCATGATAATCGGGATATGCATCGTGTCTTCATCACGTTTCAGGCGGCGACAGATTTGATACCCATCCATGGTGGGCAAAATAATGTCCAAGACAATCAAATCAGGCTGAAATTCATCAACCGCGCGCAATCCATCGGGTCCATCATCGGCGATAATGGTGCGAACGCCACGTTCGGATAATTCGTGAGCAAGCTGCTTAGCCTGAGATGGGCTGTCCTCTACAATGAGGACCAGTGGCGAATTTGTCATTGGATAAACTCCTTGATGTTGGACAATCGAATAAGCACAGACGCAATATCGGCCAAAGCTAACGTCTGGCACACCCCGTTAAATTCATGCGCAGCTTTGGGCATTCCATAGACCACAGACGTTGCTTCATCTTGAGCGATAGTGTATGCGCCTGACTCGTACATAGTGCGTAACCCACGTGCCCCATCATCGCCCAATCCCGTCAAAACAACGCCCACGGCATGTTGACCATAATTGCGTGCCACCGATTCCAATAGAATATCGCCCGAAGGCATGTGCTGCGTCGTGGTTGGTCGTGGATCAATATGAAAACGCCGATCAGAGGTTAATTTAAGGTGTCCATCGCCGGAGGCGATATAGATAAGCCCAGGAAGCGGTTGCATCCCCGTCTGTACCATTTTCACCGGCAAAGGCGAGATTTTTCCCAGCCAGTTTACCAATGAGGGTACAAAACCCGACGACATATGCTGCACAATGACAATGGGCAAAGCATAGTTTGCAGGCAGGTCTTTAAGGATGGTAGCTAGCGCGCCTGGTCCACCCGTCGAGGCGACTATGGTCACCATTTCCGGACATGCAATATTCCTTATTTTAGCAATGGCCTTAGACGCGGTCTGGGTAATCCCCAGTGGTTTGGGTTCGCTTCTTGGCGGCGATGGTGAATGACATGAACCTGCGCCATCAACCGGAGTTTGTTCAAGAGAGCGTTGGATTCAGTCTCATAATCACCATTGAATACATCCTGCGGTTTTTGGTGTACGCTTAACGCCCCCAGACTCATCGCGCGAAAAGCAATGTCGGTTTCGTCTGAGTCCAGGTTAGCCGTCGTCAACACAATCGGCGTAGGTGCGGTGCGCATAATCTCGCTCGTCGCTTCTAATCCATCCAACTCCGGCATAATCAAGTCCATCAAAATAACATCCGGGCGCAAATGCCGGGCAAACTGTACTGCTTGTTGGCCGGTGTGCGCTTCACCCGCGATTTCCATATCAGGGGCGCTACGCACCATCTGCCGAAACATCGCCCGAAACATAGAGTTATCATCTGCGATCAAGACTCTCAGCTTATTGGTCATTTATTCCCCACTCACCTGATTCTGGAATGCCCAGTCCTTACAAGAGACTTTCAATGGTCGCCAGCAAATCGCCTTGATCAAAGCCACGTTTGACGATATAGGCATCCGCCCCCGCTACCATACCCGCTTCGCGATCTTTAGGGCTTTCCAGCGAT
>JBNLCD010000705.1:0-2735 GCA_050303635.1 Anaerolineae bacterium | reverse complement strand
AGTTCAGTCTGCTTAATATGACTAATATCGTTCAGGAGCATCAGCAAACTGGTTGTCTTATCACCTTGTTTGATCGACCCTATCTGGACACTATACCAAACGCCATCCATACCCTGCGTTTCATAGGAAATAGGTTCACCAGTTGCAATGACCTGCTTAACATATTGCGGGACACGAATTTTATCTGCAGGTGAAGCATATTCAAGATAGTGTGTACCAATGATATTCTCTGGACTAAGCTCAAGCGAAGAAAAATTAATAAATTGAATTATGCCGTCTAAATCAAATTCGAAAAGTATGGAAGGAATATCTCTGACAAGTGAACGCCAACGTGATTCAAGCTTTTGGAGTTCGTTGAGAGCTGTTTTGTATTGGGTGATATCGAAGACAATGCCATCTAACCGATAGGCACCCTTGCCGACGGGTGTCACCATAATGTGCACACCTAGCCATGCAATGGATTGATCTGGTTTAATAATTCGGTATTCTTGATAATATTTCCCGTCTAGCTCAGCCACCATCGCGGCAACTTCAGCCTGAATACGCGGTAAGTCATCGGGATGAACCGTTGTCTGCCAGCCGTCAACATTTTCAAAATAAGATTCCACTGAATAGCCCGTGATCGTCTCTGCCGCTGAGGAAACATAGGTATAGCGCGCTACGCCGTTTTCATCAATAGCCACACTCCATACATAAGCCGAACCAGATGCCAGCAATTGTTTTAACTCATCAACGCTGGTTGTCCCTGAGGTTTGTTCATTTTCAGTGGATGCAACTTGCCGCGTGAGCCACTCTTCAGGGGTGATTCCTTGGTCAGCACACACTGCTTTTATTTTGTCGAGAAGCTGGTCAGAGATTTCTAGCTGGGCCATGCTAATTTTCCAATTGTGTACTCAAGGCGAGGTACTAATCATTATTTACATTTATAGTTGAAGACGACTAGGTATGATTTATTTATATTATAGCGATAAGCCCATGCTGAGGCTACTTTATTCGAATTCTCTTAAGGTTTGACTGAAGGTATGTAGCGCTATTGGAAAATGATGTTGCGGTGCGCAAAAAAAGAAACAGCCTACAAGCAGTGGGCTGTTCCTTAGAGGAGGGAGAAATTAGGAATTATTCAAATTATTCGACGGCACCTTCTTCAGTACCATCACCTTGCGGAGGTTCGTTGCGGTCACGGGGGCCACGCGAGCCCTCACCGTCGGGACGTTCGCCAGCCGGACGGGCTTCGAAATCACCGCTCAACAATTCATCTACATGGGCGTCTAACTCAGCGATTTTTGCGTCAGCTTCTTCTTGGGTCAACTTTTCATCAGCCACAGCTTGATTGATTTTTTCAGTTGAATCGGCCACGATTTCAGCCTTAATCGCTTCAACATCGCCACCATTTTCTTCAATAATCTCAGCTAAGGTGGAACCGTCTTGCCATGCGCTCAAAACATCTTCGGGTTGCAAGCCAAGGGCTTCGCTGATGACATCAATATTGTTGAAACCACGGTTGCCACGTTGACCTTGATTCGGGCGGCCTTCGCCGTCGGGACGTTCGCCATCACCACGCGCTTCAAAAGGTTCGGTACTAGCCATTGCTTCGGTCAAACGGGTTTCAAGGTCTGCTAAGCGTTCGTCAGCTTCTTCTTGGGTCAAGTCGCCATCGGCCACAGCTTGAACGAGACGTTCTTCAGATTCAGCGACAACGGCGCTAATCACGTCAGCGGGATCGACATCAAATTCAGCCAGATAATCATTGAAGCTTTGACCTTCAGTGCGGGCGGCGATAACATCTTCGACAGCCGTATCCGTTTGCGCGGCAATTTCTTCAACTAAGCCGTGGTTGCCACGCGGGCCACCTTTGCCACCGGGGCCGCGTCCGGCTGGACCATCTTCGCCATCTGGACCTTGGGCATACATCACACCGACACTCATCAACAAAATAAAAAGCACAGTCCCTACAATTGCAAAACGTTTAATGTTCATCTTTCAATCCTCTCTATGGATTTAGCTAAGTTGCTTTTGTTTATCTGTAGGTATTGTCGAGGATTGATATTGAGGACTTATGCAGAGTTTGTAAACTAAGTGTAAAGTGCAAAATCGGGGTGGAAATTGCCATTTGCCGCTTAAAAATGACTTATAGAAATAAAAACAGCACGCTAATTTGCATCGCGTGCTGTTGATTTTGTTTCCAGAATGTTAAATGGAGCTAGCCTTCACTCACCACAATTTGTTCAGCGTTTACGGTGAGATCTAAGGTATTAGTACCCCCTAAACCCAACAATGCATAAACCATTGGGGTCACGACGGGGAATTCATAAGTCATTTCAACTTTAACCGTATCCCCTACGCTTGCGTTAGCTGGCGAAGTCACCGTGATGCTGGTTGAAGCGGGGTCCCAATTGATGGTGTTGCCACCTACGGCGTTACGTGCGCGCCATTCAGCGTTATTGGGATCAGGACAACTTACCGAAGCAGTTGGACAATTCGGGAATAATGACAGATATAAAGCGGCCTCACCTGCGCTATCTTCCAGCGCTATGTAGGCAAAGTATAAACGACCTAAATCGAGCATACCTGAAAAAATAAGTGTTAAAAGCAGTGCGCTTAACGCGAATTCGACCAAGCTTTGGCCAACTTCGCGGCGACGGCCTTTAGGTTGTGGCTTTTGCTCTTGCATAGAAAATAATCCTTTGGCCTATGCCCTTAATGACAAATTCTGGAAAAAATATAAAGATATCTCC
>JBNLCD010000704.1:0-2737 GCA_050303635.1 Anaerolineae bacterium | reverse complement strand
TGAGCGCTAAGTCTTCGGCTTGTTCAACTCGATCCGGCAAAGCAATGCCGGCCATTTCCAGGTCATCAATATCAACTTTGATTTGCTGTCCCTGATAGTAGTCATAGACCAGATTATGCGCGATTCGAAAGAGCCACGCTGAAAAGTGTCCACCGGAACGGTAGGTATGCAAACTTTTGAGGATATTGACAAAAACTTGGCTCGTTAAATCTTCAGCATCTTGTACATTGCTGGTGCGCTTCAAACAGTAAGCATAAACCCGCCCGACATAGCGTTCATAGATTGGTGCAAACGCCGTCGGGTCTTGCAGGGCAAGCTTAATGAGTTGGGTTTCATCATCCATTGGCTCAACGTTTACCGTGGGTAGCGTTGTCCACTTTGTTATATTCATAGGATGAGCGTCCTTTAGTGATCACTGCTTACACTCACCCTTAAATACTGTGGAATCTCGCAACTGTTACAAGCAATTTAGAAATTAGTGCTCACTGCTGTCGACTTCGGTGAAAATCTGGTCGGCTTTTTCAATCAAAACTTCCACCCGATCAGGATTCACTTGCTTCGCTTCTAAATATTTTTCGAGGAGTTGCAAAGGGGTTAACCCTTCCGGGCTAGGGCCTAAACGCCGCCGCGTTGGACGGTCAATTTTGCGCTGAATCGCCGCTACAATATTCGCACCAGCATCCAATAATGTTTTTTCAATCAAATTCAAATTGAGGAGATTATCGGTTTCAGGGTCGGTTTCCAGAATGACACGCACCACCGTATCGGTCATATCATGGCGCGTAATTTCATCTAAGACCAGTTGATTCGGATTACCCGACCGCCGAACATCAACCCGTAGAGTCAAAAAGGGGCGCGCATTGAGCTCAATAAATTCCCATTCCGTTTTGCCCCGTTCAATTTCTGCCCAGACAAAACCTTTGGGATCGCCTTCTTCGCCAAAATCAATCCGCTCAATACTGCCGCTATATACCACGGGTGGCACATGTGCTTGGCCAAATGTCAGATTCTGATGTTTATGGATATGGCCCAGCGCGACATAATCCCAAATGGGGTTGGACAACGCCGACAACATCACCGCCACATCATTCCCTAGCATAACTTGGCGTTCACTGCCTGTCATCGCACCTAAAACCGTAAAATGGCCTGTCAAAATTCGTGGTGTATCAGATTGGGCCGCTTCTTGGGCTAAATCTTCGATAATATATTCCAAATAAGCTTGAAGTTTTTCATCCATATCCGCAATGGTTCGCCAGGAAGCATCTTCCATCTCTTCTTCAAGCAGACGAGCCCGCACGGGATATGGCACGGTCGCAATTTGCACCGGACCACTGCGCGTCTCGATATGATGGAGTTTATTTTCCCGACCGACAATCACATTCGGCACACTGAGTGTCTCATAGATTTCAATACTGGAGGCTTTACGTGTATTTAACGGCAAGTCATGGTTGCCCACAAGCATCAAGACCGGACAATATTCAGCTAAATCCTGAATACGCCACGCGAATTCACGTTGAAAGGTCGGGTTTGGATTACGACTTTTGAACGCATCGCCCGCAAAAATGGCCAAATCTACGCCGCGCTCTAACGCAATGGCAATCATCTCATCCATGCGATGCAAAAAATCCATTACACGGGTTGAGAGTCCCGTATTCGGATCAGTCCGGCCATAATTTTCATTACCAATATGTACATCGGCGAAGTGCAAGACTTTTACCATATGAGAAATGCTCCTTTGGCTGAGTATGTCGCAGACGCATTATAGCGAATTGCCTAGCACTAAGATAGAGAAGTGCTTCAACTTTTTAGGTTTATGTGCTTTTTAAGCAGGCTTCGATATCCGCGATAACCTGTTCATTATGATGATAAACAACGCCGTGTAAACCACAGGCCCGCGCGGCTTCAATCAACGATTCATGATCGTCAATAAAGAGAACTTCCTCTGGTCTTAAACCTAACCGTTCACAGGTCAATTCATAAATTTTAGGATCAGGTTTGGCTAGACCAACCTCGTGCGAATAAATCAGCATTTCAACTATTTCGGAAAATTTATAAGCTTCCTCTTCTTTTTCACGCGCACCGACGAAACTATTGCTTAAAATAGCAGTTCGATATTGGGGCCTCAGCTTCCGGCAATATTCGTAAATTTCGGTATTCAACGCCCCCAGATATTCTGTCCATAGATCCTGCATCATGTCATCAACTTGTTGCGCACTCATCCCGATAATTTCACTGATTTTTTGGTGAACATCTGCTTCGGTAATGGTGCCGAGACTACCACCTTCCCAAACATCTTTAAGCCGTTCACCTAAATCACCCGGTTCAAGATTGAGTTTTGTCTCCCATTTTTCTACCCAACCTAAACTCGGTGTGATTTCTAAGACGCCCCCAATATCAAACACAACAGCTTTGATGGCCATGCTTGGCTCTCCTAAACCTGATTATCGCTAAAAAAACAAGGATACTCTGTCCATTATAGAGAGCATCCTTGTTCGTTAAATTAAAATTTTGGGAAGATTAGGCTAATCCACCGGAATCGCATTGAGTGGATAGACCTTATTCAGCGGCACATAGACAGGTTCACAGGCCCCGATGAAAATACCAAGCCATGTTTCGCCCTCAGCGCCTTTTTGAATATCAATAATCAGGTAGGTGTCTTGCCCATCTTGATCCACATCATGCAACACCCAAATCAAATTGCCTTCGAGATCACGGGCCGGCTCACCATTGGGTTCGC
>JBNLCD010000703.1:0-2750 GCA_050303635.1 Anaerolineae bacterium | reverse complement strand
GTCAATAGCGTTTGATAGTCATCGTGAACGGTTTGCCATTGTTGCCAGAGGGTGTCACGCTCGGCAAAATTATCTTGTTTGAGAAAAGCGGGGCTGTCATAAGCAGGCATGTCATCGGTCAGTAATTTGAAGCCCCACCACTCGGTTTGCATGGTGTGGAAAACGTGATTGAAAACAGACCCGGTCGAATAATCATGTTCAGCCATGTATTTGTCTTGCGGCAATTCAGCCACGCACTGCCACACTTGTTCATTGGCCCAGCGATTATATTTGTGTAATTGTTGCATCGATTGGATATTCAATGTTCTAGCTCCTAAATTCATAATCATCTTGTTTTAGGCATGCTTTACAGGAAATTGATACTCGATGAGTAAATCGGGACTTTCGAAAGTATCCGCTAAGTTCCAATACAACTCGCGAATCGGACCCGCCATTTGATACCCACTATGCTCGACCCAATTGGCCACAACCGCATAACCATTGACGGCACCGCCTTGCTGTAACAACGTCGCCACTTTGACTTCATCCAACGTGCGCACCGTCAAATCAAACTGTTCGACAATGGATTGACTGAGACGCTCATCACCAATAAAGCCAAGTTCCACATCATAGCTACTGGCATTGTTGCCAGAAATTGCATAGATCAGCGCGGACGGGGTGCCTTTAAATGGACGGCTTTGCTCGTCGAGCATGGCTTGAATATCGTTGAAAAAGGTGATGGCCCATTGCCATTCGCTAAGGATGATGCGCCGCGCCAACATAGGCTGTTGGGGTAAATCTTTGAGCACCACATCATAATTAGCCAGCGTGCCTTCTTGTTCAATCTGATTCAGCCGATATTCAATGGCTTTCAACCGGACAATCTCATCTAGAATCGTTTGCTCAACTTGCGCTTTTTGCACCGCGAACATTTCACGCAACGTCTCAACAGAAATATCCGCCGAGAGCATTTGCTTGATTTGCTCCAACGACATCCCCAGATCACGCAACGCCAGAATCCGATTGAGTTGCGGCATTTGTTCAATGCTGTAGTAGCGATAACCAGTGTTGCCATCGGTATGACGCGGTTTGAAAATGTCGATGTCATCGTAGTAACGCAGTTGCGTAATCGGCACGTTCATAATCTTTGAAAAATCACCAATTTTAAACATGAGTTTTCCCTGTATGTTGATCAACAATGTGCATTATGAACTCTGGAGCCACTCGAGAGTCAAGGGGTGGATTGGGGTAATTTCAAATAGATGCAAAAACAGTAGGATTTGGAAGACCTTGAATCCTACTGTTTATATCAACATGTTACGACAGCATAGTCTTGGCATGGCTCAATATACTTGAGGTTATTTTCCAACAATTTGTCTACGTAGGTTCTTCAATCTCAGCAACAAGCTTCATCGCGGAATCATAATCTGGCACGAAATGCAATTTTTCTGGAATGCCGCGCTCAGCATAACCAGCGGCGGTCATTTTGGCTAATTCGTGATTGGTAAGCGAAATAAAAATAGCGGCTTTAAAACTCTCCGAGAATAGAATTTTATTGGCGAGGTCTTTCAAATTTTCATCAAAAATAATGTGCGCCTTATACATCATCTCCACCCCAGATGCGATAAAATAGCGCAACCCGTGCTGGTGATGATAATCTAATATAGTTGTATAGGCTTCCCAGAGCTCTTCATATGTCACCAAACCATGATAATGAACAACGACCGCTTGAGGATCAACGAAATCGACATCAACTGGCATAAGAGAACCTCCTCACAAAAAATATGATTTTAAGTTTTGGCTAGACTCACCTCATCTACAATACCGACAATAACCGCGCGAATGGGTAAATCGTCGC
The DNA here is from genome assembly GCA_050303635.1 of Anaerolineae bacterium. Lineage (GTDB taxonomy): Bacteria > Chloroflexota > Anaerolineae > Aggregatilineales > J027 > JAKEEQ01. Next base: position 913 of record JBNLCD010000703.1, on the reverse strand, counting down.
CCTTAAGGATTTGGCGGGCACCACTGCCTTCGTCCAGAATCAGCACGGTATCGCCGACGCCCGCTTGCACATCATCCACACAAACATCATAAGTTGACGTGGCTTCGCCCGTGCTCATATCGAGGCGTTGCACCAACATCAATTTGCGGTTTTCAAAAGCAGGATGCTTGATGGTCGCCACTACATTGCCAATGACTCGTCCAACATACATTAGGCTTGCTCCTCACTTGGAAAACCATAGAGGGGTTGTGTGCTAATATCGGGGGTATCAACATCATCGACAATGCCAACAATGGCCTTATCAATCGGCACAAAACTGTTGGGCATGGCAAGGGCCGCTTCGCGACTGGCGACCACAAAAACCAATTCGCCTTCGCCAGCCTGCGCGGTGGCATCGGCGGCAATATAGGGTTCGCCGGAAGGTTCGCGGTTTTCATCAAGGGGTTGGACCACCAAGAATTTAATCCCTTCAAGGCCTTCCGTTTTTTGGGAAGCAACGAGGGTGCCTATGACGCGTCCAAACTTCATTCAGTCGCCTCACTTTTTTCGTAAGTGACATCACCGGTCATCGTCACCGTATCGACAATAGCCATAATAACGGTGTCCGTGGGCCGATTTTGGGTGGCTTCCGTCTGACGGGCAGAACTCCCGCTGGCATAGAGCACCACTTCGCCCTCGCCCGCACCCACGGCATCAGTCGCCACCAAATAATTTGAGCTCAAGCTTCCATCGGGTAACATGGGTTGGAGTATCAATAATTTTAAGCCATCTAAACGCTGACTTTTTTGGCTAGCCACAACCGTGCCAACCACTTTCGCAAGTTGCATTCTTTCTAGTCCTTGCTTATGGGGATAGGGAATATGTAGAGAACAACGAGCGGGCAATAATGATCCAAAACACAATTAGATAATAG
>JBNLCD010000702.1:0-2766 GCA_050303635.1 Anaerolineae bacterium | reverse complement strand
TCGTATAGGGATTACGGGTCACACCCAGCATGAATTTCGCGGTCTCATAGTGAGGTTTGAGCACCGCTTTCCAATCGGCCAAATCTTTCCAGCCATAGGCCTCGAATAATTCGTCGCTGGGTTCCATGAGGACATTTGCATAGACGAGACTTCCACCGCCAACCCCGCTACCATGTAACACCATGACATGACGCATCAAGGTTATTTCTTGAATCCCGAAACAACGCAACAAGGGTTGCCACAAATATTTACGAACTTGCCAATTTGTTTTGGGGAAATCGTCGTCGTTATAGCGTTTGCCGCGTTCCAGCACCAAAACATCATACCCTTTTTCGGTCAGACGCATGGCGGAAACACTGCCTCCGAAGCCGGAGCCAATAACAACAAAATCGCGGGTGGGTTCAGTCATAATTTTTTTGTCCAATAGTAAGATAAGTTTTTATCTATCATAAATCAAATCAGAGTTTGATTACAAATATTTTACTAAAAACAACCCAAATTCTAAGATTTGAAATCATTTTACGCGTCGATGATATTGAAATATTGCGAGCATCCTTGGTCGGGGGGAAGCGTGCTTACAGGGATCGTTTTTTATGGAAGGGTAAACATGCGGGATGGCACGACCGCTATGGATTCAAATCCATAGCTATAAAACAGCGTCCAATAAATGGACTACAACTGTCGTCGCCCGTGTTTGAAACCCATTTATAGGGTGATGATTTTTAGCCCCGAATTTATTCGAGGGCGGTTAGACTCGACCATACACCTAAACTATCACGTCAATATCAATCGCCACGCAATAAATTGCATGGCTACCAAACAGCGTCCTATGAATGGACTTCGTTTGAGGGCTCGCTTTTAAACAACAGTAAATTCTTCATAATTTTCGATGCAAGGCCAAATGGCCGACACCCGCTCTAAAACCCATTTATAGGGTGATGGTTTTTAGCTCCGAATTTATTCGCGGGCGGTTCGCTAAAATAAAAACCTTATCGGGCTGTCTAAGAGTCACGACTCCCCCGCGTTTTCCAATGCCCTGATTATACCGTTATCTGCTGAATGGTTTGCCATGTCCATGCAATCATTTCGATCGTACGCGGCACAGTATTTAAACACACATACCCGCGTTGATCTAGCGCCTGTTGGATATGCGCGGACCATTGTGTGCCGAATTTAGATTGGACCCATTGGGCGGCCTGCGGTTTTGACACAACATCGCCCCTGCTGACGGTGTAAAGAATGCGGCACATGGTCAAAATGGCGTATGATTCGTAGCTTGGACGATGCAGGCGATGGGTATCTTCAATTTGGGGAAGCCACCACTCGGCCAAAATGCCGCGACTGGCCTCGCGCAAGCTATCCGCCGGAACAGGGTCCATAAAATCCTGCGAGGCGGGACCTGTGAGCACGATGCCCTTTTCGCGCAAAACATGATATTGAATAACCGTATCAGCGCCATGTCCACAGAGATGCAGTTTGGTGTCAACATCATAGCGGGGATGATGGCGATTCTGCGGGTCATAGCGTTGGATGGCCACCAATGGAATATACGACCCTTCAAGTTTGGGTAACCATGCTAGGTTTTGAGCTTCTAGCGACTGATGCATCTCAGCTAATGCGTCAAATTGTTGGGCATCCAGCGGATTCCGGGTGACCACAAAAAAGTCAATATCGCTGGACGGCGGATGAAAATCACCCAGCGCCAATGAACCTTGCAGATAGAGTCCAGACAGGTCATCACCCAGCGTATTTTCGAGAGATTGTTGGAAATGGTCGAGTAGATGATTAGCCTCAGCATAAGCCGTAGGCTGATTTTGGGGGATAGGCATGTTTAATCCTTTTATATTTCACTAGATTTGTCTAAAACGCAAACAAAAACAGCCCGCGATTGGCTCAAATCAAGCCATGCACTGTTCTCGGCAGTTGATCAGATTAAACAAATCTTAGGAAATGTACGGCATACCTTGTTCCATCAACTTATAATTATCCTTAAAACACATTCTTAGTATAACAGATGAGATGGCATAAATCACCGATTGGCGCACACTCACCTGATTGGACTTGCATTTTAGCTTATTTTAGCGAAAATCTTCTTAGGGAAAGACCATTAAAGGGGCCTAATTTGATCCGGCATTTTAGTACATCATTTACCTTGTTTTTGCTTTTTCTAGACTTTGTGGCGAGTTTAGCCGCCGTTCTTGGCGCTGAAGTGCTCCGTCTCATTTTGCCCTATGGTATGGCCGCGAATGAAGCAATTTTCGCGACACCCATTTGGTTTTATGTGCTTATCCCCAGTATTTGGCTGATCATTCTGGCCTATGGGGGCGCTTACAGTCCGCAAAAAACCTATCGCGTGTATATGGAAGCCGCCAATATCTTGCAGTCAAATTTTATCGCCGTCTTTGTGGTGAGCGGTATTCTCTATATTGCCTATCGCGATTATTCACGCGTCCAAGCCGTGTATTTGATTGTATTGCTGGGATTATTAACCGTCAGTTTACGCGCCAGTATGCGGTTGTATTTTCGTTTTACAGGTGGTCGGCGTTATGACAGTAAACGCCTCTTGATTGTGGGCACAGGTGACCTCGCGAATCTGGTGGCACGCCAAGTGCGCTCTTATGCGTGGACAGGGCCTTTTCTGGTGGGGCATGTGGTTGATGAGCAGGATAAAAGGCCCCTGGCGCGGGACGTTTTCCAGGCCATCCACGCGCAAACGCACCAGCAACCGGGCGACCAAGCGCAGCATCCACAAAAAAAGCCGCCGCC
>JBNLCD010000701.1:0-2777 GCA_050303635.1 Anaerolineae bacterium | reverse complement strand
AATCCCAAAACTCTTGGGCGAGATTATGGTACTACTAAACAACATAAATTCCTCTGTATCATCCCAACACTCATGTTTTTCACTCTCATTTACAGTAATCTGGTTAATCTGATCCTCGTTAATGTAATCTCGTGATAATATTAACGAATTGAATAATTTTCAAAATTATCACGGAAACTAAGGTTTTAGAATGGCTTGAATAAAGGGCTCTCGTAAATTCGTGATAATACGTGTTATCAGGAATTTATAAATAAGAGCTAGCAGAATGTGAAACGGTATATTTTCACCCACAGACTTGGTCTGATAACACAGCTTATCACGTATATGATTGAAAATAGTTCTTTCACCATAGCTCTTTCTTATTCTAGCCAACCGTTCATGGTAATCAGATTTATAGGATTTCGTTCCTCAAGTTTTGTCCTCGCAAATTAAACTTCATGAAATTGCTTACCTGTGGTCATGCACAAATAAAAAAGACAGATCAACACTGACCTGTCTTTGATTTATCTAAAAGTTTTGGTCAAGCTTTTACAAAAGCTTGAAAATCTTTTTTAGATACTTAACTCTGTATTAACTAAGCAAATCTGGAATTTCTTCAGGATACCGCGCAACTTTAACACCGACAGATTCGAATTTCTCAATCTTTTCAGCGGCTGTTCCAGTACCACCTTCAACCAAAGCACCAGCGTGTCCCATAGTCTTACCTTCAGGTGCTTTTTGGCCAGCTACAAAAGCCACAACTGGCTTGGTCATATGTTGATCAATGAAGTCAGCGGCATTTTGTTCATCTGTACCACCGATTTCACCGATCAAAACAACTTTTTCGGTTTCCGGATCTTCTTCGAACATTTGTAAAACATCAATGAAGTTCGTGCCATTGATGGGATCGCCACCAATACCGACACAGGTGGTTTGCCCCATACCTTTTTCGGTCAACGCAAACACGGCTTCATAGGTCAATGTACCACTCTTGGAAACAACACCAACATTACCGGGCTTAGCAATAAAACCGGGCATAATCCCAATTTTAGCTTGACCGGGGGTCAAAAGACCGGGGCAGTTAGCGCCGAGTAAGCGTGAATTGCTATTATCCAAACGAGCACGGACACGCATCATATCTTGAATTGGAATACCCTCGGTGATGCAAACAATCAATTCCATGTCAGCATCAATGGCTTCCATGATGGCATCTGCCGCGTACGGTGGTGGTACGAAGATCAACGAGCAATTGGCGTCAGTAGCATCTTTAGCAATTTGGACCGTATCGAAAACTGGCTTGCCAAGTGACCATTCGCCACCCTTGCCGGGAGTTACCCCACCAACAACATTGGTGCCATATTCGATCATTTGTTGGGCATGAAAATTTCCTTGATTACCCGTCATGCCCTGCACAATTACGCGGGTATTTTTATCGGCTAAAATCGCCATTAGTTCATTACCTTTCGCACGGTCTCAACCGCTTGTTGGGCGGCTTCGTAGAGTGAGCCAGCGGTGCTCACGTTCGGGAGATTGGCTTCGTCCATAATCTTACGGCCTTCTTCTTGGTTCGTTCCCACAAGGCGAACGACCATTGGCAAATCAGTACCAACTTCGTCAATGGCTTGCAAAATACCGTTGGCAACTTCATCACAACGGGTAATACCACCGAAGATATTGATAAGAATAGCCTTTACTTCTGGATCGGAGAGAATGATACGGAAAGCGGTCGCGACTTTTTCCGCATTTGCCCCACCACCGATATCCAAGAAATTTGCTGGGCCAATGCCAAATTCTTCACCGAATAAGGCAGTTAAATCCATTGTAGCCATCGCTAAACCGGCGCCATTCACCATACACCCAATTTGCCCATCAAGTTTGACATAACTCAATTCAGAATCACGAGCAAGGGTTTCTTCTTCAGGTTCAGAAGATGTATCACGGATTTCCGCAAGTTCGCCGTGACGGTATAAACCGTTATCATCCAGCGACATCTTTCCATCAAGAGCCTTTAAGCTTAGTGCGCCACCTTCTTCAACAATAGCTAATGGATTAATTTCACAAAGGGTTGCATCGCTTTGCATAAAGCATTCATACAAACCCTTAATAATCTTGCCGAATTGCTTCCAATGTTCGCGCGGCATATTGATGCTAGAAGCAATATGCGTCATATGATAGCCACGTAAACCCACTAATGGATCAATATGAACTCGAATAATCTTTTCCGGCATAGTGCGGTTAACTTCTTCGATGTCCATCCCGCCTTCAGCACTAGCCATAATCAATGGCTTGCGTGCGGCACGATCATTGGTAACAGCCAAATAGATTTCATCTTTAATATCAGCACCGGGATCAATCAAGACTTTATGAACGGTGTGACCTTTTATATCCATACCGAGAATTGCTTCAGCGTGCTCACGTGCTTCAGTCGGACTTTTGGCAACTTTAACGCCGCCCGCTTTACCGCGTCCACCAGTGAAAACTTGTGCTTTTACAACCGTAACGGATGTACCAAGTTCTTCAGCAATAGTTTGCGCTTCATCGGGAGTGTGGGCAACTTTGCCTCGGGGAATTGGAATACCAAATTCGGCAAATCGGAATTTTGCCTGATGTTCATGTAGGTTCAAGGATGTTCCTCCATCCGAGATAAGTAACTGCTTATTTTGGGAATATTACATTACATGATCTAGTACAAAACTAAACCTTGTCGAGTATACCAGTCTCATCTATTGTATTCAAACGTAAATCTCCATTCTCATGATAAATAAGAAATTTATTGAAATTAAATTTCACCAATAAAC
>JBNLCD010000700.1:0-2780 GCA_050303635.1 Anaerolineae bacterium | reverse complement strand
AATATTATAAAGCGCATTGACTCGAAAACCGAATGTGCCAATCAAAACCATTACGAATGCTCCCCAAAAATAGATGATAGCATAGCCTGAGCCATGGCTGGTCCCAAAGAGCCAACCAAGATTAGCCGCTAACCATGTATCTTCAGTCATCGCAGGTTCTAAAACATAATCACCAAAGGGAGCGGCTACCCGTGCCAAGGTAATGGCTACAAAAACAACAATATCTTGCACTGCAAAGAATCTTCCCTGTACATCGGGTTCAACTTTGGCCATCAAAATTGCCTGCAAACTACCCCCGCGTATCGGGAAGTTAATTGAGGATGAAAATTGCGCAGGCAACCAACCCAAGGGAGTTTGGATAAGACTGACGGCCATTTTCGCCATGCCAGCGCCCATCGTACCCATTAACCACACCCGCATTTGTTTTTTGGCACCACCCCAAACGGTCATAATCAATGAGCCACTTAAGCCGCCAAGGCCCGCCGCTGTGCCCACTGCCGCTAAGATATTAATATCGCCGTCCGTCCGCGCTAAGATCATTGGTGTGTGCACGGCAATCGTCATATCATGGAAAAACATGAACAACCCCACCGCCGCAATAACCGCGAAGAGACTCGGATTCTGGCGTACGTAGCGAAAACCATAAATAATTTGGGTAATCCGCGACTGCTTACTTGCACGGCCAGCTTCAGACTCCACGGGTTGCGGAATATCTACAAACAGGACTGTCAAAATTGCCCCACTGACCGTAGCCAAATCAATGAGCATAATCGCCGTCAAACCCACCGAATTATAGAGAATAGCCGTCAAGCCGGGTGCAAAAATTGCCGCACCATAATGCGTCAAGAAACGCAGACTGCCCGCGCGTGTATACTGTGCTTTTTTAACCATCATGGTAATCGCCGCTGAGAATGCTAAACCATGCAATTGATTAAAGAATCCCAGAATCCCGATTCCGGCATAAAGATGCCAGATTTCGAGTTGATCACTTAGATGCAAAATCAGAAAAAAGAGCGTTACACAAGCACCCGCACCATCGGCGAGAATCATCACCGTCTTGCGTTTAAAGTGATCAACTAGAATCCCACCCGCCAAGGAGGCTATAAGTCCGCCGACAATAGCAATCACACCTGCCAAAGCCATCGTAGAAGCTTTTTCAGTTTGTTGCCAGAGCCACAAATCAAATAGGGCAAACATCGTTAAATAACTACCGAAACGAGAAAATGTTTGACCTGCCCATATAATCAAAAATGAGCGCATCCCGGTTAAGCGATTATGCATACTTTTTTTAACATTCAAAAGCTAGAGTCCAAGCATCGTGTTATCAATCAGGCGAATATGACCAATATACACAGCCATACTTAATAAGGCTGACGTGGAAATATCGCCTTCAATTTCGACGAGCGTCAGGGGATTTGCGACGCTGACATAGTCGATACGAGCGAGAGGTTCTGTCAAAATTAATTCTTGCATGTGTGTGCGTAATGCTTCGGCTGATTTTTCACCCATCTCAAATTGAGTTGTCGCGCTTTGCAGAGCTTGTGACAAAACCGTCGCGGCTTTCCGTTCTTCGGCAGACAGTAACATGTTACGGCTACTCATTGCCAAGCCATCTGCTTCCCGCACAATCGGACACGCTACAACCTCTAGATTAAAGGCTAAATCATGAACCATGCGTGTAATGACCGCAACTTGTTGGGCATCTTTTTGGCCGAAGTAGGCGCGTGTTGGTTGAAAAACATGAAACAATTTGGCGACTACCGTTGCCACACCGGCAAAGTGACCGGGGCGGTGTTCACCTTCTAAAACCTGCGTGATTTCACTGACAGTGACGGTCGTCTGATAGCCCGTAGGATAGACTTCTTCAACAGTCGGATGCCAGACCAGATCAACATCTTCAGCTTCTAAGAGAGCGAGATCGGCATCGAGATTTCGGGGATATTTTTCTAAATCACTGGCTTCGTTGAATTGCGTTGGATTAACAAAAATACTCACACCAACGCGGTCATTATGTTTTTTGGCTTCCCGAACTAAGGAAAGATGGCCTTCATGCAACGCTCCCATCGTTGGCACAAGACCCCATGTTAAGTTAGGGTCCGCCCAACGCTGGCGACGTACTTCAGCAATTTTTGTAACGAGTTGGGTTGCCATTATTGATGTCTCATTTCCATTGTTCAGAAACACTAATGAATTAATTCTCTTCGTTAATGAAGGGTAATTCATCTGCATGGAGTTCATTCAGTTGAATATTGAGACCGAGTGCCCAGCCCTCAAGGTCACCATAGCGCACCAAGAACCATGTGCTATCCCGACTTCGCCCGAGAACTTCGATTTCAGCATCTTCGACGATCATCCCAATGACTTCTTCTTGGGAACCCGGTGAATTCCGTATCGTGATTTCGCTTAAAGAGACACCCATTTCCATCACAGTATCGTCAGTATTGTCTTCATCCGCAACGGGGATTGTTGTTGCCCCACTTCGGAAAAGGAAATCACTGGAAGCCCAACCACGTCGCCCATCCCTTAAGTCAAGTTCATACCATGAACTATCACTATTCTTGCTGATGATGGGGAATTTTTGATAGAGATAGATTTGGCCGATACGTGGATATTGAATACCGGGTCCCTCGTAGACCGCAAGTTCACCCGTTGCGACATGGGCAATTGTCGCAGGGGTGGGTTGAATCGGTGTCGCTGGCGGTGGATTATCGTCTGGACTACCATCATTATCAACCGGATTATCGACAACCACAGTCGGAATTAACTCCCAGCGCACAGTA
>JBNLCD010000699.1:0-2781 GCA_050303635.1 Anaerolineae bacterium | reverse complement strand
TCTGGTTGAAGATATTCCGGGGTGCTATCAAATTCTGGGTATCGTGCACGGCAAATGGAAGCCTGTCCACGGCGAATTTGACGATTATATTGCCGCACCTAAGCAAAATGGTTATCAAAGTTTACACACTGCGGTTTATGGCGATGATAGTCGGCCGCTCGAAATCCAAATTCGTACCTTTGATATGGACCGTGATGCTGAATATGGCATTGCCGCACACTGGAAATATAAGGAAAGTGGCCATACTAAACGTTGGCTTGACGAACGTGTCCACTATTTGCGCCAGCTTCTGCAACGTGTCGGCGATGATGCCGAAGATGCTCAAGAATTTGTGGAAGATGTCCGCGAGTCCATTACCGATGAACGCGTTTATGTAATGAGTCCTAAAAATGATATCTATGATATGCCACTCGGCGCGACACCGATTGATTTTGCCTATCATGTTCATACCGAGGTGGGACATCGCTGTCGTGGCGCTAAAGTGAATGGTCGCATGGTCTCTTTGGATTATAAATTGCAAAATGGGGATCGCGTCGAAATTATCACCGCTAATCGGGGTGGTCCAAGTTTAGATTGGATGCAAGCCAATTTAGGCTATGTCTACACCCAACGCGCCCGCAGTAAGATTAAGCATTGGTTCCGGCGACGGGATCGCGACAACAATATCCACGCGGGCCGCGAAGCTCTTGATCGTGAAATCCGGCGGATGGGGATTGATGAAACCTATACCCGCGAACAAATTGCGGAAATGACTAATTATTCCAGTGTTGATCACATGCTTGAGATGATTGGTTTAGGGAATACCAGTGCGGCAAATATTGTTAACCGTATTATCCAACTCGACAATCAACGTAATGAAATCGTTGATATTGACGATTTTGTCGATGCCGTTACGCAAAATCAAACAACAACTCGCCGAACAACTGGTGATGTTGGTGTTCGGATTGATGGTAGCTCCGGGATGCTGGTTAATTTAGCTAACTGTTGTAACCCTGCCCCCGGTGATCCGATTATTGGCTTTATTACACGTGGATCGGGAGTGCGTGTCCATCACAAAGACTGTAATAATATTGTCAACACAAATGAACCCGAGCGACTTTTGGCGGCAAGTTGGTATAATGGGGACGAACGTCGTACCTATGTGGTTGATGTTGAAATTCGTGCCCATGATCGCGAAGGCTTGATGCGGGATATTGGAGCCGTCATTGCCGCTGAAGATGTTAGTATGACGGATGTCCAAATCTATACACGCAATTATCAGGCTGTTTTTGACCTCAAAATGAAGGTCTGCGATGCTGAGCATCTCAGTCGAGTTCTCACCAAATTAGAAGCAGTCCCGGAAGTGATTCGGGCCCGGCGTAAAATGATGTAGTTAACGTACACGATTTAAGGATACTTTTTTGAACTTAGAGAATAACCATTATATTGGCTTATTTTTATTAATGTTAATTTTAAGTAGTCTAGCTTGTGCTACTTTACGGTCACCCGAAGATCCTGTGCCGACAGGTTTTCCGCTATCCCCAACACCAACGGATACATCGACACCTACTCATACATCGACACCCACTCATATACAACCAACGGTTAGTATAACGCCGACACCGACCTCAACGGCAACCGATAAGCCATCAAATACCCCTACACGCATTCCACCTTCACCAACCTATACCCAAACCGCCTCGTACACCCCAACTGCAACGGTATCATTAACTAGTACACCTAGTTTCACACCAACTTTTTCACCTACATCTTCACCACAACCCACTCTTACATCCTCACCAACATTGCCTTTTGCTGGATAGAATTGAGAAATTCTAAGACACCCTTGCCACAATTGTATAATTGAGATTGTTGCTATATAATCTAGTTATATTTGTACTATATAAATCAAAAATCAATAGATATTTAAATATTTCTTAATTGTTTAAGCTAGTAACTAATAAACAACATAGAAACTCAACGAGAGAATAGATGCTACCGGCAAATTATTTTGATATCGAAAATCAATATGCAGAACTATCACCCCAGCATAAATTGGTGATTCTTCATCCTTCCGCTTATTCTGTCCATCGATTGTTTTGCAAAAATCTGTTGAATGACACGCAGGCCGTCTATGTTCCGATGGGCTATCAAGCGAATCCCGAACAAGATGTGATTGATTTGATTTTTCAAGCGCTCCGTGAACAACTCGATATGAATGTCACACGTCAGGCAAAGAATGTTTCGGAACTTGCCGAAACACTGGCCCATGCCCTCAATAGCGTGGCCAATAGTCGACTGTACATTGATAATTTTCACCACGAAGATGACGCCTTGTTGACAGAACTGCTCTTGGAAACGGTTCCTCAACTTAAGAATGGTCAGCGCATTATTTTGTGTGGACGTGTTTTCCCGAATATTTTTGTTCAGGAATTGCTTTCTGAAGACATTGTCGCCGTAATTCCGACTGACAATGAACGTCTCTTAATTGACTATGCCAATCCTGAAAGTACGAGCGATATAGTCGAAGTCCATGCATTTGGCCAAGGGTCTGTTTTAGTCAATGGGACGCCGATTACCGAATGGGAAGGTGTTCTACCACGGGCGCTGTTCTTTTATTTCATTGATCGGGGCATGGCCACGCGGGATGAGATTTTTAAAACATTCTGGCCGCAACTCGGCAAAAACGAAGCAACCAATGTTTTCCATGTGACGAAACGTAAAATCAGCGAAATTTTGGGTGTTCACCCAACTACATATGGCAGTGGTTTTTATCGTATTTCACCGGATATTCAGCTTTAT
>JBNLCD010000698.1:0-2785 GCA_050303635.1 Anaerolineae bacterium | reverse complement strand
GTGATTTTTGATGGAATTTGTGCCAACCAAATTTTGGTCGATTCAGACCAAATTTTGGTTAGTTCGGACCAAATTATCGTAAAATTCGGCTGGTAACCAGATTTTGAATTTTCTGCCCCAATCAAATTTTGGCTGATTTAGGCCTCGAAAACACTGCCGAAATTGCCTTGCTTAAATTACTTTCATCGTTATCAACTCCTCGTCAAAACAATGCTAATTTTCTGAGTGAGCGTATTCATATCGATATTGGGAGTTGGCGAGATTTTAACGAAGAAACGCCCCATTTACATTCATTGCAATCAATTCTCTGGCAAGATAAGCAAGCGCACATCGTTTATGAACGGAGTGATGGTACCCAACGCGAGCGCACAATCTCTCCATTGGGTTTAGTCGCCAAAGGGAGTGTGTGGTATTTAATTGCCCACGTAGCAGAGGATATTCGGACTTATCGTGTCTCCCGGATTCAATCCGTTGCCTGCTTGCCGCAGGATGCCATACGTCCCGCCGATTTCAATTTGGCTGATTATTGGCAACAGTCCACCCAAGATTTCAAGTCCACTTTACCCAGTTTTTCCGCTCAGATTCTGGCCCATACCGAGGCTCTGCCGCGTCTTAAATTCCAAGCCCGTTTTGTGCAAGTCAAAGAAATCCAAGCAAGCGCAGATAACGATTGGCATTTAGTAGACATCGTTGCGGATACGGAAGATGAAGCCTGTCGTTTTGTGATGGGTTTTGGTGATTTTGTGAAGGTGGTTAATCCGCCTAGTTTACAACAGATGGTGGTGATTCGCGCAGAGGCAATCTTAACAATTTATCAAGACTGATAAGCCTGCCGCTCCATGTTATAATCAGGGCGAATTCTGATGATATACATCTTTTAAGATGTTATTCCTTAAGGGGAGAGAACATGCCTGTTACGGTTTTGATCGGCGCTCAGTGGGGCGATGAAGGTAAGGGTCGCGTGGCTGACTGGTTAGCCGCTCAAGCAAATTATGTGGCACGCTATGCTGGGGGTGACAATGCTGGTCATACCATCAGCCTTGGTGAAGAAACTTTCAAACTACATCTTATTCCATCGGGTATTTTGCATGAACAAGCAACCTGTGTCTTAGGTCACGGGATGGTGGTTAATCCGGCCAAATTACTCGAAGAAATTGATGCCCTTGAAGCGCGTGGAGTCGATGCCTCGCCCAAGCGTCTGATTTTGAGTGAACGCGCGCATCTCATTACGCCTGCCCATCGTGCGATTGATGCCGCTCGTGAAGCCGCTCGTGGTGAAAACGCCATCGGTACAACCAAACGTGGAATTGGCCCCGCTTACACCGATAAGGTCCAACGCTCTGGTTTACAAGCCCATTTACTGCGTGATCCAGAAGCCTTTGGGGATGCACTTCACGAACATATTTTGCAGGCGAATCTCGTCCTCAAAAATATTTATGGTGCTGAAACACTTGATCCGGCTGAGGTGGCCAGTGAATATACGGTCTATGCCCAACGTTTAGCACCGTATGTCCAAAATATTACCCCTCTTGTTCATCAAGCATTGGCTAAGAACGAGCGTGTAGTCTGCGAAGGTGCGCAAGGTACACTGCTCGATATTGATCTCGGTCATTATCCTTTTGTAACCAGTTCTTCGCCATCCGTGGCCGGCGCTTTGAGTGGACTTGGTTTTGGTCCCAGCCATGTGGACACCGTGTTGGGTGTCACCAAAGCGTTTAGCACACGGGTAGGGGCGGGTCCTATGCCCACCGAACTTGATGATGAAAACGGCGATAAATTACGCGGGACTGGAGCTAATCCGTGGGATGAATATGGCACCACCACGGGCCGAGCACGCCGCTGTGGTTGGTTAGATGTGGTTGCATTGCGCTATGCCTCTCAAGTGAATGGCTTTACCGAAATTGTCCTAACCAAACTTGATATTTTGAGCGGATTTGATGAAATCAAGATTGCTGTGGGTTATGAAATTGATGGTGAACGATTAGATACACTTCCCGTTAAATTGAGTGATATGGAACGGGCCGTACCCATCTACGAAAGTTTACCCGGTTGGTCCGAAGATATTATGGATATCACCGAATGGGATAAATTGCCTGCCAATGCCCAAGCTTATGTGAATCGCGTGGCGGAACTCGTCGGCTGTCCAGTCGCGTGGGTCAGTGTGGGCCCTGAACGCAATCAAATGATTTTGCTTTAATCTCGAATTTAATTTCTTGAGGCGAGATAAATTATCCCGCCTCATTTTTGTTTATCCTATTTAGAATTCAACTTTTAGCTTTGGATCTTCAATGCCCACCCGTTGAAGCAACCAATCCAATTCAGATTTTGTCTCATCGTCAATAGGCGCAAATGGTTCACGCAGAGTCCCATGCGCCATGGCTCCTCGTTTTTGCAGTAACAACTTACGAATCGTCAAATTAACCACGGGCTGATTTTCATAGCGAATTAGCGGTAAATACTGATCAAAAATCTTTTCGGCTTTGGATAAATCGCCAGCTTGATAAGCATCATAAATTGCAATGAGAATCTCTGAAAACGCAAAACCTGTCATTGTACCACTCGCCCCGCGTTCTAATTCTTCAAGCAAAAACATCCCACCTAAGCCTCCGAATATCGTGAATTTATCGGTTAATTTTTGAATGGCCGTGATTTTTTGCATTAACGGTGGGTCTTCGAGCTTAAGGTGTCTTGCATTCGGAATGGTATCCGCCAGCTTCGCTAAAAATTCAGGTGACATATGCACCCCGTTCACGGGTGGAAAATCTTGCACCACAATCGGTTGATC
>JBNLCD010000697.1:0-2787 GCA_050303635.1 Anaerolineae bacterium | reverse complement strand
ACACCGATGTGGGTAGTACTAAAGTCAGTGTGATTGAAGCGGCTAAGCAAGTATTCGGCTCTTTACCTTCGAACATGGTGCCAGCCCATCCCATAGCCGGAGGTATTCCTTACCGGTAATCGTTGGTGATTTACGAGATAGCAAGTCGAGTGGCAAGCCTGCATACCGCAACACATCCTGCGGCGAAATGTTCATATCCTTGAAGAGTATCTGCCACCCGGTCTCTTCTACAGGGTATTTGCGATTATCCATAGTTGTGTGTCACTCCTCTATCGCCCTCACAAGCCCATTGTTTGGTTACCCGCTAAACAGCATAATTGATTCAATGCCGCTCATCGAGCGGCTTATCCATTACTCGCGTTATTTTATACGTATTTTTTGAAGAACTCATTCATGCCTTCAACTGCCTGGTCAGCATATTCTTCCTTCCAGTAAAATTCAACATGATTGGCTTCTTTTAATACTACACTATCTTTTGGACCATTGAGTGAATTATAGAAACGCATGGCAGGCTCAAAACTATAAGCCTTTTCACCCGTTGCCATATAAACAGGAATGTTGTCGAATTTATCTGCATAGTTGAATATATGTAATTTTGCAATTCCTGGCAGCGATGTAGCACTGATTGCATTTTCCCACCTGGGATGATAGCCAACTTTGCCTTCAGGATAATAGGTTGCGACTTCTTTCACCCCTTGAGAAGCGTTTTCAAGCTTATCCTCACCAGGAATCGCGGTACTTTTAACATTTATACCAAAAAAGTTTAGTAAGTTGAAAATCCCACCAATCACATAAATGGTCCATCTAACCAAAAAGATATTTCCTCTTGTCAGCTCACTTCCAGTTATTGACGGCACAACAATTCCTAGAGCTTTGATTCTTGAATCTTGAAATGTTTCGTACGTTGCGCTTACAACACCTGCACATACCCCGACATTGAGTAACTTTTCGGGATCGACTTGCTTCAGCGAGCTGAGAAAAGTGACTGAATTCGCAACATCACTTGCGTGATGATACGGGTTTGCATCGCCTTCAATACCTTCACTTTCACCAATACCCCTGGTATCAAAGGCTAAAGTGATATATCCGAGTTTACTAAATTTTTCAGCATAAAATCCTGCGGCATGTTCTTTTAGCGAAGTTGCAGGCGGCGCGACAACGATAGCGGGTCGTTTCTCTCCCTCTTGATAATCCTCAGGAATAAAGAGATTTCCTACTATCTTCTTTCCTTGACTTTCATACTCAACTCTATTCATTCCTTTGTTGAATGTTTGATCAATATTTTTTTTCGGTGTTGATATATTTAGCTTTTCAATAGAAGCACGGCCTAATAACGCAAGTGCGATTACACCCAATACGATAATAAACAAGATTACCATTTATGTGTCTCCTTACCGATCATCAAACCCTACAGTCCCAATTGTTGCTTGATCAAGGCAAAAAAGTCAGCGTCAGTCATCTGTGTTCTTGCACCGATCAACTGCTCGGCATCTGGGCCAGCAATGTAGCGGAGCTGATCAGTGCCATCAGTTATTGCCCCGTAGATCACCTCGGCGATGTCGTTGGCCTCTGATGGTATATCAACCGTCTGCACCGCCGCCACGAACTGCTCAACGAGTGGCCCATACGCCTCAGGACTGCCCTCAATGTTCATGTCGAAGGATGTCGTCCCGAAGTTGGTTTTGACACCACCGGGTTCGACAATTTTCACGGTGATACCAACGGTGGCAAGTTCGTATGACAGCGCCTCCGACAGGCCCTCGACTGCCCACTTCGATCCATGGTAGAGCGTGCCCAGCGGGAAGGTGACTTTCCCGCCGACTGATGATACATTAACAATCACCCCCGCGCCGTTTTCGCGCATGGTGGGCAAAAATGCCTGGGTGACCAGCAGCAGGCCGATCACGTTGACGTCAAACTGCCGACGGATTTTCTCCTCAGGTGTAGCTTCTAGAATTCCATAGGAGCCATACCCTGCGTTGTTCAGGAGGGCGTCCACGGTGCCGAAGTCGCTGATGATTTGCTGTGCCGCGTTGGCGATGGATGCCGGGTCGCTCACGTCCAGTTGGTAGATGGATACATTTTCGATTTCCGTGAGTTCAGTTTCTTTTTCGGGGGTTCGCATGGTGGCGGCAACTTTCCAGCCTCGTTCTGCAAAGTATTTGGCGGTTTCTTTACCAATACCTGAACTTGCCCCGGTGATGACGATTGATTGCATGATGAATCTCCTTATTGGCGTAATTTGTTGAGGATAGTATATGGTGCGGCAGACCAAGACACAATAGCAAATCGTGCCAACTTGCTCGCAGATTACGCCAGTCCAAAGAGTTCGCTCCACGAAATTGGTCATAGTGAAATAGGGATCGAAGCAGGAGAAGAAATGCTGCGTTCATTAAGTACTCCACAATTCTTATCCCACTTGTGATGAGTTGGAACAAGTTGCTGATGCCAAGGGCAAGGGGTAGAGCATTCTAGATGAGTTTCGCCGGAAAGAGATAGAGTATGATCGTATTGCTGTCAAAGTTGTGGTAGAATTGAGTGAAATCTTGCCCACAACTGCGGCACCATGCCCTGCTAATTGCAGGTAGCCTTGTAAAATGCAACATGCCTTGCCCAAGTTAGGGCAATAACAACAAACCGCATGCAGGCGACGCCCAGAGTTTGGTTCTTGGTCGAGGTGGGGCTTGTTTCAGCGTTGGCTTTTGGTCAGGTTGGTTCGCTGGTGAGATTTGCTTGATTTTCAGGCGGTGGTTGGGTTCAATCGCATTTTCAATAGGATGTTCGTTA
>JBNLCD010000696.1:0-2793 GCA_050303635.1 Anaerolineae bacterium | reverse complement strand
TATTTATCACCATTAGCACCGTCAAATGGTATATCAATCAACTCTACAAAAAATTAGGCGTACGCAATCGCGTGCAAGCCATTGTCCGTGCCCGCGAACTCAACCTGATTGTTGGTGAATTTAGTGAAAACGGGGATGGTGATACCCACTATTCGACGTATCTGGCTTTGACCGATTACGAAAATCCCTATAAAGGCCTGCAAGCTTTTCAATTGGCCGATGAAAAAGACTTTTTTGGCCGCGAAAAAATCACGAGTAAATTGATAAAAAGGTTTACGGAAGATGGTCCCCATCAACGCTTCTTAGCAATTTTGGGCCCCAGCGGAAGTGGCAAGTCGAGCCTGATTCGCGCCGGATTTATGCCCGCCCTGTTGCGCCAAGATCTGGCGGAAGAAGCGTGGTATCTGGCCGATATGATACCGGGCAGTCATCCAGTGGATGAACTCGAAATTGCGTTGATCAAGCTGGCGGCGGATCAAGGCGCGAATTTGGGTGAACAATTACATCGCGATGCACGCGGGTTGCTCCGTGCCGCGCAATTGATTTTGCCCGACGATGGCAAAACCGAACTCTTGCTAGTCATTGATCAATTTGAAGAGGTGTTCACGCTGGTTGAGGATGAAGACAGGCGGACGCACTTCTTGAATCTATTGGTCACGGCAGTTGAAGATCCGCGTAGTCGGGTCCGCGTTGTAATTACCTTACGTGCTGATTTTTATGATCGTCCGTTGCAATATCCAGAATTTGGGACGATGTTGCGGGAACGCATGGAAACTATTTTGCCACTCTCCGCCGAGGAACTCGAAGCCGCGATTGCCAAGCCCGCCAATAAATTGGGTATTAGTTTTGAAGCAGGCTTGGTCTCCGCCATTATCGCCGATATCAATTATCAACCCGGTGCCTTGCCGTTGTTGCAATATGCCCTGACCGAACTATTTGATCGGCGCGAAGGGCGTGTGATTACCCATCAAGCTTATGACGCTATTGGTGGCACGGTGGGCGCGTTGGCTAAACGGGCCGACGAGATATTTGCCGAGTTTACGCCGACTGCGCAAGCCATTACGCATCAGATTTTCATGCGCTTGGTCACGCTGGGCGAGGGGACTGAGGATACACGCCGTCGTGTTTTGCGCGCTGAGCTCCAAGCCTTGGCCGATGATGTCGAACTCGTGGATGAAATTATCGATACTTATGCAACGTATCGGTTGTTCTCACTAGATTATGACCCGGTTACGCGCGAACCGACCGTCGAAGTTGCGCACGAGGCCATTTTGCGGGAGTGGGAACGCTTGCGGATGTGGCTCAATGAGAGCCGTGATGATATTAAATCACAACGCCGTCTCGCTGAACAAGCTCAATCATGGGTAAATAATAAGCGTGACAAAAGTTATCTTTTACAAGGCAGTCGACTTGATAAGTTTGAGGAATGGCAAAGTCAAACCAATCTGAGTTTGACGCCTATTGAATACGACTTCATTACAACAAGTTTGACCGAACGTCATCAACGCGCCGAACAAGAAGAAGCCCGCCAATCTCATGAAGCCCGTCTCGAACGACGTGCGCTTAATCGCTTACGTACAGCGGTTGCGATTTTTGCAGTAGCTACCATCGTTGGATTAGTCTTAGCGTTAATTGCGTTCGATGCCAGTAATACCGCCGCAAACGAGCGTGATAATGCCGCCGGCGAACGCGATAACGCTAAACGTTCTGCGCTTGAAAGTCAGAGTATTGCATTGGCTATCAATGCTGAGCAGGCCTTTAACAGTGGCGACGAAGACTTAGGCTTAGCCTTGATCTATAACGCCGCTAGTATGCTGGAAGATCCTCCAGCAGAAGTAATGCGTATTTTGATTGAACTTGCGTATGCGCCAGGCCTACGCCGTGTCATTGAGACTGAGCACCGTTTGATTGGCATGGATATCAGTCCCGATGGATCAATCGTGGTAGCCGGTGGTTACGAAAACGACGCTGGGGAATTTACCTTTGCGACATATGATGTTGCAACGGGCAAACGTCTGCAAACATTTACAGGGCATACCAATCGAGTAGGTAGATTTGCCTTCAACCACGATGGTTCAGAATTATTGTCTGGATCACTGGATAGTCTTGTTATTCGCTGGGATGTAGCCACTGGTCAGGAACTACACCGTTATACGAGGCATCAAGCATTAATACTCTCGCTTGAATATTCACCAGATGGCAGGCAATTTTTGGCTGGTGATGGTGCAGGTAATTTGTACTTATGGGATGTTGAGACGGGTGACATTGCGCAAGCGTTTGAAGGACATAGTGAGGCCGTAGTTAAAGCTCGATTTATGCCGAATGGCCAGCAAATTATCTCTTCTTCAGAAGATCTCACACTGCGTCTCTGGGATATTGAGACAGGTGAGGGACAAATTTTAGAAATAACAGAGAATAATCCATTGGAGAATGATCTTCTTTCATCGCTTGCGATCAATACGTTTGATATTAGCCCCGATGGACAAACTCTCTATTTTGGAGTGTGGGGTCATGTTGGCAGTATTGACCTTGAAACCCAAACCTTGCTCCATATTTTGACAACTCATGATGATTGGTTTCGTTGGATTGAAGTCAGTCCCGATGGCCGTATGGTAGCGGCGGGCGATGATACAAATTCAGTAACTATTTGGAATGCAGATTTTAGTGAAGAGTTGTTCCAGTTTAATCACGCTTTGGATGTGATACAGCGTGTTCAGTTCACACCTGATGGTCGTCAATTGTTGGCCGCTGATCGAGATCACGCCATACGCGTTTATGATGTAGTTCCAGAAA
>JBNLCD010000695.1:0-2793 GCA_050303635.1 Anaerolineae bacterium | reverse complement strand
TTTGAGACATTTGGCAAACTTAGTTTCGTCCGTGATCTTGCCCAACAACTTACCCGAGATGGGATCGAGTTCTTTCATCAGTTTGGTAACTGCCGGGTCGAGCTTGGCCATTTGATCGAGACTCCCCGCCAAGATACTGCCCTGTGTCATGGGATTGGCGGCACTCTCGCCTAAAACTTCACGCGTCTTAGGATCAATAAATGGTGAGTAACCGGCAAAAGCGTCACGCTCACTCACAAATTGACGGACCCCCGCACCGGAATAGTAGCCACCCACTTCAGCCGCATCAATGAGCGCTTGTTTTTGGGAGATTTCGGTAACAAGTTCTTTTTGGCGAGCGAGTATTTCGGCTTGGGTTAAATCCGTCCGTTGCACAACTTGGGCTAATTCATCCATCAAATAATCGATATTGCGATTGAGATAGGCGATATTTTCGGGTGTGAGCGGCTTATAGGGCATTTCACGAATGCCAAGCGCTTGCATTTGTTCTTGAATTTGCTTGGCGAGGGTGATATTGCCATTACTGCGAGCGGCAAAAAGGCGATAGTTTTGGATAAGTTCTTGTTCGAATTGGGCGGCTTTTTCCGCGATTTCCTGCCGTACTTCGGGCATCCCTTTGAAGGCATGCTCATAGATATGACTGCGGCGCGGATCGACAAAGAAGTCGGTATCCAATAATTTAGCCAATTCTTGGGGCTTCATATCCAGGCGTCCCGAGACGTATGAGACAGCGGCTTCGCGGTGCGCGGCGGCTTTCAGGCCGGTGGCGTCTTCCCCGAGTTGGGATGTATCGAGGTCACTGGTGCTCTTTTTGGTCCCCGTATCTTGAATCGAGCCTCTGAAATTCTTTTCCATGTACTCATCAACTTCAGAGACAAGGCCCCGTCGCCATTCATCAAGTGTCTTTCCGGCTTGCGATTCAGCATTTAAAACAACCGGATTATTGAGTTTCTTCCACCCGCCAGCGCGTTTGATCACTTCTAAGGGGCCAAGTTCATCAATCAGGCCCAGAATAATTTTATCCGCTTCAGCGGCCGTCATGGTGCCTGCACTAACCATGTCATCAAATTTAGCTAAATTGCGGAGATGACCTTGTAATTCAGTGGGCGTTAGCGGTATAGAATTCATGTAGCGAGTAATACGCTGGGCCGCCGGACTACCGGGCTCCACCATCGCCAAGAGCATATTGCCTTTCTCAATAGCGGGAATTTCATCAGTCCAACCAAAGACGAAATCAGCGGTTTTGCCGACGCCAAATTCTTGCACACCCTTGGCGATAGTTTCCGCACTGCCGGGATCACCATGGCGGATAATACGAAGGTCTTGGGCAAGATCACCACTAAAAGCCTTACCGACCTTGCTAATGCCCTTATTGACTTCCATCACATTCATGAAGCCCTTGGCCGGACCAAACAGGTTTTGCGTATATTCACCAAATTCTTTGAAGCTATCAACTTCTTTGATGGCGGTCAGATCGCTGAGCGATTTGGCCCGTAAGAATTTTGCGGCAGGGCTTGCAATATCCACAAAGGCAAAGACGGTATCTAAAATCGCACTCATCAACGCGGCGGAAACTTGCCCTTCACTGACAAGGGCTGAACCTTCGCTGAGGGCCGCGCTATGAACTTGGGCGACATCGAGATAATGTTCGATGCTGGAATAGGCTTGATAACCACTGGCGGCTGTCCCCGCCATAGCCCCTAGCCAGAATGTAGCTGTCCCTGCTGTGGCAAATTCGGCGATCAGGAAACCTGCCGCCGCGAGACTGGCTAAACCGATGCTCTTCCAGAACTCAGCATCTTCGTAATCTTCAACTTCAGTTTCAATAACCCACTGATTGAGCGGATTGGTCCAATCAACCCCGCGCTCACTTTGAACATCACCGCGCTTCATCTGTTGATGGAGCGGTTTCAATTCACGATAATCGAGGTCGTTGTCTGCAATTGTTATGCGAGCTTTGGCGATATTCAGGACCAGTTCATCAAGAACGCCTTTAATCATTTCCCGTGCTTTGGCTGGGTCTGCCTTGGCAAAGCTTTCCAAACCATCGTCATTACTCAACGCAAAGAGGCCCGGATGCTTGAGATTGAGACCTTCAATCAATTGCAGAACTTTTAGATATTGTTCTTGGACCTGATCATAGGTCGGCACGGGGAAGAATTCTTCCCCGGTCGGTCCCATTGGTGGTTTCCCCTCTTTAAAACGAACGGGAGCATATTGGGGCGGCGGTTTGAATTCAGGGAGCGGTAATTCGTCGCTTTGGCCTGTCGCAATATCATAAACATCACCGAAGTAATCAACACCCTGATCAAGCAAATCAATTTGTTGTTCGGTTATGGTCATGGGTCGCCAACCAACTTGCAGATTGTCGAGCATGCCACGGGCCATAAATGCCTTGGATAAAACATCGGCATCTTGTTGCATTTCGGCAAGATTATCGGCTTCTTCTTCTGGATTGGCTTTGAATTGACGCTCTTCACCTTCTTCGTAAAAAATGCCTAATTCAATTTTCTTATAGAGGGTTTCGGTCAAATTGCGGTCAAGGCGACCTGTCGCAATATCTTGGGTATCGTCTTTAAACTGTTCCGCGCGTCGTTCAAAGAATGGCAGATCGTAATACCAAGTCCCATGCATTAGCGCGAATTTATTCGTTTCTTTCCACAGTTCAACGCTCTCTTCGAGTTCCGCTTCGTTGAAGGTGCTCCAAATCGGCTTGAGAATTTGATAAACATCCCGATAGGTCATGCCCCAACCATGGCGTAGCTTCATGGCAATACATTTTTTGCGATCATC
>JBNLCD010000694.1:0-2811 GCA_050303635.1 Anaerolineae bacterium | reverse complement strand
TAATATATTTTAAATGGGTCCATGCAAATAAACCCTATATCTAAGCACGGTTGTAATACTACCTGTTTTGTAATCAATCGAGCAAATATTGGGAAGGAGATGGCCTACGAATGGCAAGCAATCACTATCGGTTGATAATAGTCGCTGTCTTCAGGCATGAGCCAATGTACATTCGTAAATCCAACCTTGGCCAAGGCATCACTTAAAACAGCCCGTTGTAAGGCGCGATATTGCGTGGCAAAGTGCTCCAGTGCCCACGTGCCCGCTGTTTCCTGCAAGATAAATTGATTGACCGTGTAAATTTCACCTACCCATTCCCAATATTGCAAGGTGACGCGTTTACCCTCGGCTTGTTCCATGACGCGTTGGGCGTTCAGTTTGGGTTGCTCAGTCAACAAGGCATCATAATCGCGGATGCTGGCCATAAAAATACCCTGCGGTTTCAACTTAGCATAAATAGCGGTGAGCGCTTGCTCCAAATCCGCATCGATCAGCAAATGCGGAATGGCATTATCAAAGGACAGCACCACATCAAATTCACCGGCGACCTGTTCATCCAATGTGCGAATATCGGCCACACCAAACGCAATATTTACGCCCGCTTTGTGCGCCTCTTCCTTCGCCCGTTCAATCTCAGCGGGACTAATATCCGTGGCATGAATCTCATAATTTGCATGTTGCGCCAAGCCGAGGACTTGAGTGCCAATGCCACAGGTACAATCTAAAACTCTGACAGGGCGGGGGTGGCTTGCTAGCTCCGTCTGAATGAGTTGATCAATCACCTCACCTTGATATTTCACCGACCGTTGCCAATCGGCAAAAATAAGATGATAACTGGCGGCAAACGCATCATAAAAACCTTGTACATCGTTCGGCTTCATATTTCGGTATCCCTTGATTTTTTTCAGCATAATTTTGTCTATTTTACCCCATAAATTGGGGGCCGAAATCCGCGAATTAGCCTGTATTTTTCAAGCTGAAATCCCCTAAATTTGGTATAATTAAACTATGGTACCATCTTTATTCGCCGCACAATTATGGACAATTTCCTCATGAGCGATCAACCTATTCACTTGCGTCCCTCCCAACAGGCTATTATTAATTATGCGGGTGGGCAAATGGGCGTGTCGGCGGTACCGGGCGCGGGCAAAACCTTTACACTCTCGCATCTGGCGGCGGCCTTGGTGCAAAAGTTGAGCACCACGAGTGTGATAGATGCCCAAGAAGTGTTAATTGTGACATTCTCCAATTCGGCGGTGAATAGTTTTAAAAAGCGGATTGCCGATATTTTGCAACGGGATCGCGGTTTATTACCCTACACGGGTTATCGGGTGCGTACGTTGCACGGTTTGGCCCATGATATTGTCCGCGAACGCCCGACCTTGGTTGGCTTGGCTGAAGATTTTGAAATTGTCGATGAACGGTTAGCGATGCGGATTCGACAGGAAGCTATTCATGCGAATTTGCGTGACTGGCAAACACGTTTAGAACGGTTCCTCGATCCTGAACTGGCTGAAGGTCGCACCAAATATGTCCAGACGCAGGCTTTGCCCGAAATGTTGCTGGGCATTATGGGCAATTTCATCAGTCGGGCTAAAGAAAGTTTATGGTCGGCCCATGAATTGCAACTCGCTCTCGAAAATGTGGGGCGTGATTTTGATTTAGCGCGTTTTGCAGTGCGCGTGTATGGTGATTATCAGCGGAGTTTGTCATATCGGGGGGCGGTCGATTTCGATGACTTGATTCGCTTGGCCCTCGTGGCTTTACGCTCAGATGCAGATTTCCTAGCACGCTTGCAACGGCGCTGGATTTATGTGCTTGAAGATGAAGCGCAGGATAGTAGCGATTTGCAAGAAGAAATGCTTAAGTTGCTCACCGGTGAACAAAATTGGGTGCGGGTGGGTGATCCTAATCAAGCGATTAACACGACCTTCACCACAGCGAATCCCGAATTTTTGCGGAATTTTCTGGAGCGTAAAGAAGTGACCAAACGTCCTTTGCAAGTTTCGGGGCGTTCATCCGAGAAAATTATCGGGCTCGCGAATGAATTAGTGCGCTGGACCGTCCAACAACACCCAATTTCGGACCTCAAACGCTCGGCGTTTTATGCGCAAGATATTTTGCCGACTCAGCCCGACGACCCGCAACAAAATCCCGCGCTAGTCGATTCCAATGTCTATATTCATCACCTGCAACAACGCATTTCACCGGAACGCGAAGTGCAAATTGTGGTGGATAGTTTGGCGCGCTGGTTGCCCGATAATCTTGATAAAACGGTCGCGGTTTTGGTGCCGGAAAATAGTCGAGGTTTTAAAGTGGCGGAAGCGCTCAAAAATCTTGAATTACCCTATGAAGAACTGTTGCGTAGCACCAGCCAAACGCGGGATGCGGCCACCAAATTGATGACAATTTTGAGTTATCTGGCGAATCCGAATCGGCCCCGTTTATTGGAGCAAGTGTATCAAACGATTTGGGTGCCGATTCATTGGGGCGAGGTCAAGGAAGAAGGTGACGGTAGCCCGCCGCGCCTTATTGCCAAAGCGATTGGCGGTTTGCGCGAATTGGAAACGCTCATTGCGCCGATTGATGAATCTGAATGGGATGATCTGTTCGATAAGATGAACTTGCTGGAATTGCCTGAGGCATGGCTGGAGGATTTGGTGAAGTTTATCTATCAAATTCAACGCTGGCTAAATGCGCTGGAATTGCCCGTTGATCAAATGGTGTTAACGATTGGTCAAGATATTTTCCGCGATGCCTCCGATATTGCCCTCGGCTATAAAATCGCGAGTTTGCTGAAGAGTCTGGCCC
>JBNLCD010000693.1:0-2815 GCA_050303635.1 Anaerolineae bacterium | reverse complement strand
CATGACAAGGTAAAATTGACCGTCTTCTTCGGTGGTGGCCAAGACTTTGACAATATTCGGGTGATTCAGTTGGCGCAGAACCATGCCCTCACGTAAGAAGCGTTGAATGAGTGTCGCATCATCTTGATTTGCGACTGGCTTGAGCACCTTGATGGCCACCGTTTCTTGATTCTGGTTATCCCAACCGCGATAAACAGACCCCATGCCGCCTGACGCAATCAAATCACCCAATTCATAACGCGCACGAATCAACTCAGCCACTCTGTCATCCCCTTCATAATCTTAAAAGTCTAAATTTCGCTTAGCCCAAATTCAGAATGTAGACTAGTCAACCTCATCATCAACAGGAATTTCTAAACCATATTCATCCAAGAATTGTTGGGCCGCTTCATATGGATCTAAATTCTTGCCTTGTTCAATTGCCGCTTCAAAATCATCGGCAGACATGATCTCGCGCAATTTATTGAGCTGATCTTTAGCCCGTTCCTTATAGTGAAATTGGGTCGCGTAATGATGTTGCGCCAAGCTAAAATACGCGACAGCTTGCGCATTTGCGTTGTCAATTTGATACAAATATAACCCGACAACATAAATACCCTGAAGTAAATCAGGTATTTCATGGATGTGGAGGAAGCGTCGCAATGCGCGCACAATATCAGCAAGTACTTCAGATAAATCGTCTGAGGAGCGCAAAAGGCAAGTTTCAGCTAGGTGAATTTGGGCGCGGGCAATAGATGTTTTGTTATCGTCACGCTCTGCTTCACAAACACTAATCTTTTGGCGAAAATATTGTTCGGCCTCAGCAAAGTGTTCTTGGACAAACGCTAACTCACCACGGAATTGAAGGAGAAGTCCCTCTGTGTCGGCGGCCATGTCTCTATCTTCTTCAAATTTCTGTGCGGCTTGGGCAAGATAATTTTGGGCTTCTATAAATTTCCCTTGATATGTTGCCAAATTTCCAGCGAAAAGGGATAGCACCCATTGAGAGTTAGTCGTTGTTGCATAAGTTTCAGTTTCAGTCAAATACTGGTTGGCGGTAGCATAATCGCCCAATGCCATATAAAAGCTCATGAGATGAATTAGACTGAAGAATTGTCCGGCACGATTTCCATGTATTTCATGAAACTTATATGTTTCGTTCCAGTGAGCAATGGTTTCCTCGTAATGTCCGAATTTTGCGGTGATATGTTCGTTCAGGAAAAGAATTGCTGATTGCAGGGCATGGCTGTCTAATTTGAGGGCTGTATCTTGCGTCTTCTGGAGATAATCATAAGCGGACTCAAAATCATAGGCAGTATAAGCATAATAATTGGCCAACCGAAAATAATTCCAACCAATAAAACAATGATCATCAAGCTTTTCTAATAGCGTTATGGATTCTTGGATGGCCGCAAGGCGTTGTTCATTAGGAAGATTACTCGTAGCATAATAATACAGACATAGACCAAGCTCAGCAGGCTTACCTAATCGCCGATTTTCAACAAGCAATTTCCGATATTCATTGTATTGTTCAAGGCTAATAATCTCATGATCATAGGCTTCTGCCGCAATAAAGAAAAATGCTAGCCAGTGGGGATTCTCCCATAACTGATACTTGTCAACAATAGCAAAGACTTCGGACCACGGTTTACGCACTTTCAATTCAATTACGCCTGAGGCAATGCCTGTACGCGCAACAATCAGAACGACATAGGCACGGGCCTGTTCCGGTGTTTGCAGATCATGTGCTTCGCTGGGTAGACGATTATAAATGCTATGGTGAAGTTGAATGAATTGGGTACTCGCACCTGTTTGCCAGCGTCGAATATGGAGCGGGAAAAAACATTTTTCAATGCTAAACAGATCACCCCGATCAGCGGCCAGCAAAAGAGCATAGTCCACTGTCGCAGTTTCATCAATCAAGGTCTTGATAGCCGAGCGCTGGTTTTCTAGACCACCATCCGTAATACGATCAGCGAGACTCACCATTAAGTCAACATAATGAGCAATGTACTTATCCTCAGTTTGAGCGACTAAATCCGCATCTGTCAGACGTTTATAAGCAAATTGGCGCAACAGCTCATGAAAATAATAGCGTCCATCCTCATCGACTTTGAGTAGAGATTTATCGACCAGGCTAGAAAGGGTAAAGAGTGATGCTTCGGCAATGACTTTCGCCGCTGTGCGGTCAAAACTTTCACGGAAAATGCTCAACCGTATCAGCGAAGATTGCTCACGGGGCGTCAACAAATTCCAAGAATAATCAAAAACTGCCAATAAACTGCGATGGCGTTCTGTGGTACTCCGTTGTTGGCTGGTCAAAATATCAAGGCTATCATCCAATTCTTCAAGCAGTTCCTTAGCCGTTAACATACGCATCCACGTCGCCGCCAACTCAATACCCAGCGGCATCCCATCTACCATCTGACAAATTTGGACAACATCTTGCAGTTCACGCGCCAGATCAAAATCACGTCTAACTCGTTTCGCGCGTTCCTCAAAAAGACGGATGCCGGATTCATCAACTTCGAGACCAGAAAGCTCATAGCGCCACTCCCAATCCAAATTAAGGGCAGTGCGCGACGTCACAAGAATCTTAACTTTAGGCGCTTTTGCCAGAATTCGATCAACTAAATCGGTTCCAGCTAGCACATGCTCGAAATTATCCATGAGCAAGACCATCGTCTTGTTTTGGATCACTTTGATGAGTTGTTCAACAATGTCCCCTTCACCGGGCGAAATATGCAACGCTTCCGCAATGACATACGGGATATTCGCCGGACTATCGAGCGGGGCTAAATCAACCCAAAACACACCGTCTTGTGCATGTTGCATC
>JBNLCD010000692.1:0-2815 GCA_050303635.1 Anaerolineae bacterium | reverse complement strand
TTTTGTGGCCTTAAGTCATACCATTACGCGTATTATCAATGATCTTGCTATGGAAAAAACGCGCATAGCTGAAGAAAACACGAATCTCTATGAGCAAGCCAAACAAGAGCTGGATGAAAAAGCACGCACCGCCGAACAATTACATCTTTTGTCAACTGCGATTGAGCAAAGTAATAGCTCGGTTGTCATCACCGATCAAAAAGGCTACATCACTTATGTGAATCCAGCCTTTGTTGCAATAACAGGCTATGCCGCTGATGAAGTTATTGGCCAACATACCCGCTTGCTGAACGCTAATTTAACCCCAACTAGTGAATTCAAGGCATTATGGGAAGCGATAACAAGCGGCGATTCATGGCAAGGTGAGTTTGTAAACAAAAAGAAAGATGGCGAAGTATTTTGGGAAATCGCCTCAGTTTCACCAATCAAAAACGCCAAAGGTGAAATTACAAATTTTCTTGCACTAAAAGAAGACATCACAGCTCGTAAGAGAGCTGAACAGGTGCTTACCCAAAATGAAAAATATCTGCGCAGTATCTTAAAAAATTCGCCGATTGGGATTTTTATTATTCATGAAAATGGTGAAATTGTCTTATCAAACGAGACGGTTGAAAATTTATTTGGCTACACTCAAGAAGAATTTCAGACATTATCACTCGAAGATTTAGTGCCTGATCATCTGCGCCAAATACATCAATCCCATCGCTCAGATTACTTTAAGAATCCACATATCCGTGATGTTCAATATATCATGGCCCAAGGTCTTGAATTGCACGGCCAACGCAAAGACCAATCGATTATTCCCCTCCAAATTATTCTGCAATATTTTGAATTTGAGGATGAACCAAGCACAATTGCGTTCGTGCATGATATTAGTCAACAACAGAAATTTGAAGAACAACGTCTGCAATTCTTACTCGAAAAAGAACGCATTAATATTCTGGCACATTTTATTCGAAATGCCGCCCATGAATTCAGAACTCCGCTATCCATTATTCAAACCAATGCGTATCTCATGCAACAAATTGATAATCCTGACCAAAAAGAAAAATATCGTCTCAGCATAGAAGATCAAGTTGAGATGATGACGCGTCTATTAGATAATTTAATCACGATGACACGTCTTGATAATATCCATGTGTATCCGGTCGAACTTTATAACGTGAATACGCTGATTAAAGACTTATTGATATCTAGTGAATCATGGCTTGGTCCCAAAAATTTGTCAGTAGATGTCCAATTAGACACTGACCTGCCGGATATCGGCATCAATACCAATGATATTGTCCTTGCGCTTCAACAAATCCTAACCAATGCTATTCAACATAGTCCACCACACAATATCATCAATATCGAAACATTTATGAATGAACGCTTCATCGGCATCAAGATTAAAGATCATGGCCAAGGTATTGCACCTGAACTCATTGACCGTATTTTCGAGAGGTTTTATCGAGTCGACGAAACCCACGATGAACGTGGGTTTGGCCTAGGTTTATCAATTGCGAAAAAGATTAGTGAGCTCCATCAGGGTAAAATTGAAGTCGATAGTCAGGTCGATGTTGGGACCACTGTAATTTTGTATTTACCCATTGTGTCAGGTGGACTACCCAACACTAGTCAAAGTGAGATGTACACACTCTAAACCCATGGGCTTCACTGCGCGCATTCGGATAGTTTCCAGCACGATAACTTAAGTGTGCTTTGCGATTTCGGGTTAAACAACTACATCCCTTAAGTGCCCGTTTTTTCTTATTGGGTAAGCCAACATTGGTGGGAACTTCTAGTTCATTGCTACACCATTCCCAGACATTTCCGGTCATATCTAAAACACCGAATGGTGATTTGCTGGCCGGATACATACCCACGGCTGTTGTGCGTAATAATTGACTATCCCGTAAATTAGCAACATTTTCATCATAGGTTTGACCCCAGGGAAACTGGTAATCAAAATGGCCGCCGCCCGCCGCTGTCAACCATTCCCATTCAGTCGGAAGTCGAATTTCATAGCCAAGTCTCGTGCTCAACCACCGACAAAAGGCCGTCGCATCGTACCATGACACAAATTCTACGGGATGATTCTCGAACGGACGGGGTTGACTCGGCGCACCCTTATGTCGGCCAATACCTTGCCACCAAATATCCTCATAATAACCGCCATCGGCTGTCAAAAAGGCTTCAAATTGAGCATAAGTCACCTGATACTGACTAATCCGGAATGGCGCTACTTCAAAATGTAATTCATGGCGGGGGAGTTCTGTTTTCTCTGTACTTAAAACGACCTCACCGACCGAGATATCACACCACACAAATTCTGGAATTCCATTTTCATCAACACCAATGCCGTAGCGTTCATCGCCAATTTCATTGAGGCGTTCACTAATTTGGGCACGGCGATAATGGGGTGTGTCATATTTTTCAATTTCAAGCAAAAGACGTTCTTGTTCAGGCCGCAAGAAATCCTGTTCAACATCATTTAAAGATGGTTGCAACTCATCTACCAGATCCATAGCCGCTTGGAGTTGTTTACCTACCCACAAGAAGTCATCACTATAATTATTGGCTTCCCATTTGCGTGCCGCCTGTCGCAATTGACTGAGCAGAGTTGGCTCAGGCGTGGCGCTACTGCCATCGGACATGGCCTCACTATCAATCTCATACCCTCTATCAACAATCATGCGTTGGATGATGGAGGATAAGTGGATCTGCAATTGATGGGCAAAATCAGCCGGTGCTGTATAGCTATTGTAACCTTGGCGAAGCGATCCATCGTCGTTCACAAAACCATCAAAGAATTCTTGAACTTGTTGCCATT
>JBNLCD010000691.1:0-2816 GCA_050303635.1 Anaerolineae bacterium | reverse complement strand
GATTCATGAAAATACCAATCACATTGCGGTAGCGGTCGGCTACATTTTGACGTTCACCGTAGACATTGTGGGGGCGGAAAATGGTGAAGGGCAGGCCAAACATTTCATAAGACAAGTGAATATCTTGTTCAGCGGCATATTTGGCAATCCCATAGGGGTCTTCGGGTTGTGGTTTCATGTCTTCGGTCATGGGCGGTGGCGCACTGCCATACACCGCAATGGATGAGGTGAAGACAAAGTGTTCGGCTTCATAATTCACAGCCGCGTTCAACAGATTAACCGTGCCGATGAGGTTATTGGTGTAGTTGAAGCGGCGAATAAAATGGCTCAACCCTTCAGCGGCATAGGCGGCTAAGTGATAGACATATTTGGGGCGGTGTTCTTCGAAAATTTTGTTGACCGCATCATGATCGGCGACACTTGCATTGATGAAAGTGGCTTTTGCATTGATGTTGTCTTCATAACCACCGCTTAAGTCATCCATTGCCAACACATCATAGCCCATAGCCACGAGTGCATCGACAAGATGCGAACCCATAAAGCCCGCCGCACCTGTTACTAATACCGTATTCGACATATTTCCTCGCTTAAATTTCCTGCGTTCAATTTCATTTATTAGCCGCGTAAGGATAGCGCGCGGGAGCGTCATCGGCAAGACAAAATCTGGTAGTCGGTTTTAGCATAGGCTTACCAATGCCGTTTACCTCGACCATACCACCAGATTTTTAATGTGTTTATTTTGAATTTTTGATGTCTTGGCCATGCAGACCATTATGATAAATCGTGAAAAAGCACATTTCGCGCAAGGTCAAAGTGCCCAATGCTGGATGCGGCAACTGATATTGATCTAAATCAGCTTCATCCCATGTGCCGATATTCTTAAGCAGGCGTTCATTACCATCTTGCCATGTTTCGATTAAATAGGTCTGCAAACTAGCCCCCATATCCTCCGGCAATCTGAAATTATCGGGGGTGAAATCGGGTGCCATCTCAGCTTTCAAACCTTCCGCGAGACGGTCTTTGTAAAAGCTGACGACCTCATCATAGGTGCGCGAACCATTTTCGGGTTGCCCGAACGTTTTGCCCATTTTTTCAGGGGGTAATTCAAGAGCGCGGGCAAATGGTTTGACGCTCATAATCAAATGTTTGAGATAGTTGGCGGCGGACCATGTGTCGCCATGTTCAGCTAGAAATTGTTCTTCAGTTAATGCCGAGGAAACTGTCGTCACGTCGTTCTTGGCAACTTCCAAGGCGGCTAAAATATCTTCTTTAGATGCAATTATTGGCATGGGGAGACTCCGTTTTTGAGGCAAGATTAAAACTTATGGCAAAAAGTCTGCTCAGTATAATTCAAAAACAAGTATTGGGATGGTGTCATTCAACGCGATATAGAATTTGGACTGACTGGCTTTTTGAATTGCAGGATGTTAGCCTTAGTAATCAAGGACACAGCGAAAGCCTAAACCAGAAGAACCTGTATATATTTGCCCCACGCGCGCTGAAGCTTGAACCCCACTCCATTTGCTCCTATATGAACCACCGCGACTTACCCGTAGGGCAGTTTGATTATCTTGGTCTTCGCGGCCATCCGTCGCATCATAGGGATAATCAGCCCAAATCGTACTCGTCCATTCATCTACATTGCCAACCATATCTAGGGCGCCGACCCATGAAGCGCCCTCTGGGAAACTCCCCACCGGGGCACGTGTTCGATAGCTATCACTTGAACAACCTAACGACGAACAGTTGACATAGGTTCGAAAGAATTCGTCGCCCCACGGATAGATGTTCCCATCAGGGCCACGGGCCGCATACTCCCATTCAGCCTCAGTTGGTAAGCGTCCCCCGCGTTCTGCACAAACCGCTTTAGCCGCACTCCATGAGATATCGTGAACTGGCAATTCATCTGAAGGAGTATATTCTTCGGTCTCGTCTGGCTCAAGATCTTCATAGAGATCGCCGCCAAAACTTACAAATTGCGCTTCGGTAACCTCATATTTATCAATCCAGAACGGGTCGTCATAACAAATTTTTGTTTTACCATCGCCGCCCATATGAAAACAACCCCGTGGCACCAGCACCATGTCAACTTCATCAAATGTTTTGGCTTCGACTTCCCAGTCGGCATTAGCATAATAAACATCACCATCAAGATTAACAAAGCCGTCTTTACCATTTAACCGCAATGTAACGCTGGCAAAGTTTTTATACAAATTCCAACTGATACCGCCGGCAAGTAATAAGCAGATGAGCAGACCACCTAATCCAATAAAAATCCAGCGGAATCTCATCATTCTTCGGGGGAGTTTTTTGCTGAAGATTAGCTTGTCTTCTATTGGATCAGGCATGGGCTCGGAATAGACTTGATCAGTCGGTGGGGGAGGATCTACATCTTTGCTGAAATCTTCATCTGTCGTTTCAGTTTCGAGTGGAAACACTTCTTCAAGCGTAAATGAAACAGGCCTTTTTTCATCATCACTCACCGCCGCATGGTTCTCAATTGGCGGCGTTTCCGTTTCCGCAGGCTCTTCAATGAAGTCTAACTCAGGGGCTTGTTGGGCGCTCAATTCAGCTTCGAGCACATCTGTGCCAGCCACTTCACGCACAAAATTGAATAGACGCGTTTTGCCTTCGGCCAGATTAAGCGTGAGATCAATATATTCTAGATTGATGATTTCAATCGGAATATCAGCCGGTTGCGCGACAACGGGTAGGATTTCTTTGCGGTACTTTTTAGCAAAAGCGATTTCATTGATAACAAAGCTATAATCACGCTCGTTATTGGGTTCACGGTTCACATCGGGGGAGATGAGGAC
>JBNLCD010000690.1:0-2825 GCA_050303635.1 Anaerolineae bacterium | reverse complement strand
TAGGCCGTAGCGGCTTTACTGCCCGATTGTAATTTGCAGGGATAAATACCGAGGCGCATTGTGCCGCCTTTATTGGTAATGCCACGTTGATCGAGCATTAAATCAATAACCGGATGATCGGTTGGTGTTTCAAATTCGCTACTATTGGCATCTTCATAACCAAGGACATTCCGCGCAAATTCAATACACATCACTTGCATGCCCAAACACAGGCCGAGATATGGGATATTGTTTTCACGTGCATAACGAGCGGCATCAATTTTGCCTTCAATTCCGCGATAACCAAAGCCACCGGGCACCACAATACCGTCGGCTTTAGCTAGGCGATCAAAACCCTTGCCTTTTTCTAAATCACCCGAATAAACCCAATCAATGTTGAGGTTATATTTGGTTGGAATGGAGCCATGTGTAAGCGCTTCTTTCACACTCATATAGGCGTCATGGAGCTCCACATATTTCCCAACAAGGGCAATGTTGAGGTCTTTCTTATTGTTCTGTAAGTTTTTGACGATTTGTCGCCATTCTTTGAGATCCGGTTTTTGCGGCGCGAAGTCAAAACGTTTCATGATATAGTCGCCAAGACCTGCTTCCTCCAACATCAGTGGAACCTTATAGAGGTTGTCAGTTGTGACAAGTGGAATAACAGCTTCTTCATCAACATCACAGAACAGGGCAATTTTCTTGAGGATTTCCTCGTTTACGTCATGATCTGAGCGTGGAATGATGATATGTGGCTGAATACCTATACTGCGTAGTTCGCGGACGCTGTGTTGGGTGGGCTTGGTTTTCAACTCACCCGTCGCGCCGATATAAGGCAAGTAGGTCACATGTACATAGAGTGAATTTTCGCGGCCTACTTCAGAACGCAATTGACGAAGGGCTTCCAAGAAAGGTTGACCTTCGATATCACCCACTGTACCCCCAACTTCAACCAAGGCAACATCAACATCGGCTTCGCCAAGCTCATAGACATGGGCTTTGATTTGATTGGTAATATGCGGAATCACTTGAATGGTTCCGCCTAAATAGTCCCCACGCCGTTCCTTGGTGAGGACATGATGATAAATTTGACCTGTAGTGATATTACAGACTTTGGTCAGATTTTCATCAATGAAGCGTTCATAGTGACCAAGATCAAGGTCTGTTTCAGCGCCATCGGCGGTCACAAAAACCTCGCCATGTTGATACGGACTCATTGTACCGGGATCAACATTGAGATAAGGATCTAGCTTTTGGATAACGACTTTTAGACCACGCGCTTTCAAAATACGACCAATAGAGGCGGCGGTGACACCTTTACCGACAGAGCTCACAACCCCACCAGTGATAAAGATAAACTTCGGTTGACTCATTCCACATCTCTCCAAATATATGGTTGTTTAAATTAATTCAAAACCATAAATAACCATTAATTAATCTGGACTTTAGTTATTGGAAAATGGTACAAAAAAAAGAGCGACGGGTAACTAGACCCGTCGCAGGTATTTCAAAATTACAAAATTTTATGGCAAGACAAACACATACAATTGTTATTTCATTCTATGTTTAGTTGTGGAACTTGCAGTCTAAATTCTAGACAAGCGCCTTTAAGTCTTCAGCGGCACGACGCATATCTAAGAAAATCAAGCCCAAACGTGCATTAGCACGAACAAGAATTGTTAACACAGCTTCTTCACCAACCGCTGTCAACATAACATAACCTTGATCGCCTTTTACATAGACTTGTTCTAGCGCCCCACGCCCAAGCTCGCCGGCGATTCGCTCACCGAGGGCTAAAAGCGCCGCAGACATCGCCGATACACGATCTTCTTCAACCCCAGCAGGTAAGGCTGATGCCATAATTAACCCATCAACACTAACCACCGCTGATGCTTCGATATCCGGTGTACCTGCGGCAAGGTCGCGCAAACGATCCACCAATAATTCGGTCCGCGATTTCGCCATCTGGAACGCGCTCCTTTCGATTTATGACATATCAGACAATTGCGCTTATTGTCTGATCCAAAATTGGCAACCCAGTACAATATGTAGGTGACATGCTCCCCACAAATAAATCCGGGGGATTCTACCGTCAACGGCGACGCGCCAGCAAACCAGCGTCTAACACACCTCAGATAGGCGGGTTGATGCCCCAACCCGTTGGTATTTGCTGGACCTAAATCAGTGGTCTTACCCAACCTGATTTCAGGCATTGGCTAATTATACCGTATTGTTGTTGCTTCTACATCTTTACCATTAAAGCAAGGGACTTGAAACAACGGTTCAGTTAACTATAACTAAAAAATAGGGTAATGTGCAATGTTATTGAACAAATTGCTTACCCATCTTAAGGTGTTAGTGTAGTTAATCTTGGCACGAAGCTTTTAACAAATACTATTCTAACACAAGAAAAACCTCAAACCGAAGATTTCCTTTATTAATTTGGTAATCCTCTATCTTTGAGTATATCCACTTTTCCCTAAGATACAAATCGACTTGCATGATAGCATATGCCCCATGATGCGTCAACAAATCAGGGTAAATTACTTTTTATCCATTAAATAGCTTATAAACACATCGTTACGAGACATGATTTGTTTTTGGGAAACAGGTAAGAAATATTTTGGCCAAAATAACCATATGGGAAAAAAGAAAATGCGAATATCGAAAAAATCTTTTGATTTTAAATTTAGTCTGGCAAATATTTAGTATTCTACTACGAATCCCTATATTTTTTTCAAATATTTTCTACGTTTCTCGTAATTAGCGTTTGCAAAACTTTTGATTTCATGTTAAAACGTGGGGAGTTTGGGGAATGTAATAGCCCCGAAAAAATCCTTTACTAC
>JBNLCD010000689.1:0-2825 GCA_050303635.1 Anaerolineae bacterium | reverse complement strand
ATACTCGCGCCTGCTGTCATCGCGGCGGCTCCCGCAATACCGCCCATAGCCGCCCCAGCTATGCCGGCCGCAATGGTCAAACCCGCCTTGCCCTTGATGCCATCCTGCTTCATTTTTAACAAGTCACGATCTAAATTATCTTGCATGGTTTGCATCAACTTGGCCTCATTGACATCAGGCATATTGAGTATTTCATCATTAATTTTAAAATACCGAAAAACCCGTTCCAACGTGGTCGAACCTGCTTGCTTAGCTTTGAGGATTTCCTTGCCAGCCCAATGCATGGCGCTTTTGACTTCGGGATCGGTTTCGCGTTGGAAAACAACGCCCATTGGTTCAAAGGCATCCACTTCGGCGACCATACCCAAAGAACGGGCGGCATTTAAACGAAAGAGTGGGTTATCATGCTGAAGCGCATTAATAAATGCTTGTAAATTCATAAAAAAACTCCCAAAAAACTATTGCATTAATTGGTTTAGCGCATGAATAGCTTGATTTCGTTAAGTAAACTATAGCATATAACTGGAACCAGCTTCGGCTCCGAATATTTAGGGGTATATTCAAATAGCCATGTCTGCGCAATTATGAAAATTCCAGAAATTTTTCCATTCACTCTTAATTTACCTAGTTGGTGATTGAAGGGTGCAATGATAAAATTAGTAATAACTTGTAGTATAAACTAAAGACCTTATTATTTAGCTAGATAGAAGCAACATTCAATATCTGGAAAACTATAAAAACACGACCGTATCAGTTGTTTATATTTAGTCGCATTTTCCATTTAATCATATAAATTTAAGCTGGCAGGATTATCTTTGATGACTGATGTATTTATTTCCTATTCACGTAAAGATACAGATTTTGTCCTCAGCCTTTTTGATGCATTAGAATCTTCTAATCGAGATACATGGGTAGATTGGGAAGGCATACCTTACTCAGTTGATTGGTGGCAAGAAATCTGCCTTGGTATCGATGCCGCCGATATTTTCGTTTTCGTGATTACCCCCGACTCATTAACCTCACATATTTGCCATCAGGAGCTGGAATACGCCCGAAATAACCACAAGCGTATTGTCCCCATCATGCATAAGAGTCCAGATGAAAAATTTTTAGGTGGGGAGTGGTTTAATCTTGAATGGGAGCAACTCGCCCGAACGAATTGGGACGAGTTGAAGAAGATCAATTGGCTTGACTTTCAGGCGGAGAATGATTTTGAATCAGCCTACAGAGGGTTGTTGCAAACCCTTGAAAAAGACCCCGAACATTTGCGTTACCATACCCGTTTATTAATTCGGGCACGCGAATGGAATGTTACACGTCGAAAAAACAGTCTTTTGCTACGTGGCGATGATTTAGTAGATGCCGAAAAATGGTTAAGCTCGTCAATTAGTAAAGAACCTATTCCAACCCCTTTGCACACGGAATATATTCTTGCCAGTCGAGTCTTGCAACGGAGAATACAGCGCACCATTCTCATCGGCGTATCTACCGGGTTTATCATTGCAATTGGGCTAGCAATACTTGCTTCATTTTTGTTTCGAAATGCAAGCATTGAACGTCAGCGCGCAAATGATAATGAGGCGACTGCCATTGTTGCCTTGGCAACATCTGAGCGCCGTGCAGAAGTGGCCAATAGTAGCATCATTGGTGAAAGAGCCTTACAACGGCAAAATGTAAATCCGAGAATTGCGACGACCCTTGGTTTAGAAGCAATTGCGATTCCGCAACCACCGGGAGATGCCCAAATGGCATTGGCTCAACTTGCCTATTCAGGGCCACGACGTATTTTTGTTGGACATACTGGCTGGGTACATTCAGTGATCTTCACGCCAGATTCTCAAAACGCGTTTTCCGGCTCAGCAGATGGCACCATTATTTTATGGGATATTGAGAGCGGTCAAATATTGCGTACATTCCACGGACATACGGCTGGCGTGTCAAGTTTAGCGCTTAGTTCTGATGGTCTTACGCTAGTCTCTGGCGGGGACGACAATACAGTTCGCGTGTGGGATATTGAGACAGGGCAAAATATAACCACATTTACGGGCC
Source organism: Anaerolineae bacterium (assembly GCA_050303635.1). Taxonomy (GTDB): domain Bacteria; phylum Chloroflexota; class Anaerolineae; order Aggregatilineales; family J027; genus JAKEEQ01. Next base: position 776 of record JBNLCD010000689.1, on the reverse strand, counting down.
ATTCGGATAGTGTTACAAGTGTCGCGCTTAGTTCTGACAATAAAATGATCGTTTCTAGTTCGCGAGACATGACTATTCGCGTCTGGGATATGGCAACGGGAGAGACGATTCGCACACTTGAGGGTCATACAGGGGTTGTATATAGCGTGGCATTTAGCCCTAACAATGAGACAATCATTTCAGGTTCAGGCGACAACACTTTACGGCTGTGGGACTCACAAACCGGCGAAGTCTTGCATATATTTGAGGGCCATACACACTTCGTTAGCACTGTAGCATTTAGCCCAGATGGTCAATTTATTGCCTCCGGTTCGGGGGATGCTACCATTCGAATATGGGATGTCGCCTCAGGCGAGAATATAAGTATCCTGCGGGGGCATGAATTCTGGGTAGTGAGTGTGGCCTTTAGTCCGAATGGCCAATATATCGTTTCTAGTTCAAGTGACCAAACAATAAGAATATGGGAGCTGGCAACACAGCGAAATACACGAGTTTTTAAAGGACACCACAGCATTCCTCGAAGTGTGGCGTTTAGTCCCGACGGTAAATATATATTGTCAGGCGGGGACGATAACATCATGTTATTGTGGGATGCTGATTCTATAGAAATCCTACATTCGATCGCCGCGCATGATGGCGAAGTATGGAGTGTGGCATTTAGTCCAGATGATAAAACAATCATATCAACCGGATCTGACGATATGACACTTAAGATTTGGGATGTGAGCTCTGGCACCCTATTGCAATCGATAGAAGCTCACGAAGATACAATATCT
>JBNLCD010000688.1:0-2831 GCA_050303635.1 Anaerolineae bacterium | reverse complement strand
TCAACTGTCCATGTTCAGAAATGCCGAGTAACCAACCGTCTATCAAGGTGGGCGCGGCGATAGTCTGCGGAAAGATTTGGTCTAAAATTTGATCGGCGGTCTGATTCTGTTGAATGGGCATTTGCACTGATTGTTGCTTAAGCCGATTGAGGCCCTGACTACATTTAAAAATCGCGCGACGTTCGCCTGCCGACTCTGGACTGAGTTCAATGACATTTAGCCAACCTTGCCACAAAATGACCGGACTGCCGGAGATATCGACGGTTAAGCGCAACCGTTGGCCAATAAGTTGTCCGGCATAAGGACTGCTCGTATTTTCGGGTGAAAAAGCCTGCGTTGTATTAGCGAGCACAAATTCAGCTTGACCATCCGGCGGAATCAGTTCGGTGGGCGTCGATCGACCTGTTTGCCAGCGCATACCCAGCGCATAACTGGTCAAATCGGTGGTATAGGTACCCGTACCAGCCAAATCGATGGTGAGGGATAACGGATTCGTCATGCGGAACTCCTAAGGTGATTTTGGGGAGGAACCCCTGTTTTTTCACGGGGGCAGTTTTTTTTATTTGCATCTCATCATAAGCGGAAAATTTCACAGATTTTTCCCTACCAGTTGCCGCGTTGCCGCGTAGTCCCAAACTTATAAACAGCCCGAAATTGTTTTTCGTCGTTGTGTATCCGAATTGGGGTCAGTCAAACGGATTAATGACCCCATTGGTAGGACTCACAGGGGTAGGTTTTTTAGGGAAGGTTGAAGAGATGCGGTGGCCAAGCCACTATGGATTTATTCGCGGGCGGTTGTCGGGCTAGAAGCATTGTCTAAAAATTTCGAGATAGCATCATTTACGAACAATGATTAAAAATGCGGGTTGGGAGTGCGGGGGCTCAACTTAATCAAGGTCGTTCCCCATTCTTCTATCATCTTGGCGTAATTCACCAAACGGTGGCGAACCATTGACCAATTTCAGACATATCCATGCTATAATGCGGCGGATTATTCAGAAACAGTAGCACTCTAGAGGTCTAAAAACAAACGTAATGAAACTCCGTCCCGAATCTTTTGCTCCACCGACAGTCGAAGGCTACAAACAACCCCTCATTAAACCGCGCGAACTACATCTCCTGGGCGTCGGTTGTGGGCGCTGGTTTACCGGCTGTTTATTTTTCGTCATGACTCTTTGTTTTATGTGTAGCGCGACGGGGTTGTTTTATGCGACCAATCCGCCCGAAATGATCAATATTTTGGTGATCGGCGTCGATGCGCGGACGGGACAATCTCCGGCGCTGGCGCGCACCGATAGCCTGATGATTATCAGCATTGACCCCCAACGCGAACAAATCAGCGTCATGTCTATTCCACGGGATATGTATATTACGACTACCGAATTCGGCCCTTTGCCGATTAATACGGTCACGCGGAATGGCGAACTCGAAAATCCCGGTGAAGGTGTCGATACCTTGATTAAGACGCTTGAAAATGAGCTCGATATCAAAATTCAGCATTGGGTCCGTTTTGAATTTGAAGGCTTTGTCGCCGTGGTGGATGCCGTGGGCGGTATCGAAATTGATGTACCCAAACGCATTGTGGACCAACAATTTCCCAAACCAGATGGCGGTGTGGAATTGGTTGTTTTTGAACCCGGCTTACAAGAAATGGATGGCGAGACAGCCCTCAAATATGCGCGGACACGGCATGCGGATAGTGACTATCAACGTACTGAACGTCAGCAACAGGTGGTCGAAGCGATACTCAATAAATTGATCAGTTTGCGCACCATCTATCGGGGTCCGGGTGTAGCCAATGCTATTCTGGCCAACAGCGAATCGAATATGAATATCACGCACTTTATTCAATATTCACCGTCTGTGATTTTGAATGGACGCAATGCCGCCAATTTGAATTTCCTGACGCTCAATCCAGATAACTATCTCATTGCGGATGGCAGTGGCCATGTGGTGATTGATGGCGAAAATAACGAGTTCGATGATTGGCTGGCTCAACATTTGCGCGTTGAAAAAGATCCGAATGCCAGCCCCACCGCTTCGGCTCAATGAGGCTCTTTGGGATTGACGTATTCAACCTGAACGGTCCAATCACCTGCTTGTTTCTGTGATTCAAGCGCCAAACCCCACAATTTTACGCGGCGGTCACTGATTTTGAGAAACGTGTTGACTGCCGCGAGTTCACCTTCTTTGACCTGAGGCCAGATATAGTTTTGCGCCAAATCTAGCAAATATGATTCGCGGCGACGCTGGCTAGCCTGATTAGGCATATCCCCTTTAATATCAAGCGGGGAAAAGGTTAGGGGGATTTCAGACGATACATTTTCGCGCATAATTACTCCTAAGATAACCTTTCTAGAAAACCATGCACGGAGTCGGCCAGTCTGTTGAGAAGGGGAGGGGTTTTGTGTACACTCGACTGACCGACTCCGCACACCAAACGAGGAGGGCTGGGAGGAGGCAACTGGATGTCCAAATAGTTTAAGATTGATACGCTTAAAGCTAAGGCTTTCGGCTTCATCAGTGATCACCGCACAATGGATCAATCTGATGCAATGGGGCGTTTGGCAATCTCAACTATTTGAACATTTGTTCTAATTATAGAATATTCTGAAATCCTACCAAGCCATTGACTTGATACCCCGCCTAACCTTAACGAGTGGGGTATTTTTTTTATGCGGGGATATTCTGGGTTTTGGGAGCAATTCAAGAATAACAATACATAAAGCAATGGCCTAGAGACCATTGTTAAATATTAATTTCGCGAAATGAATACAAGTTGATTATATTAAACGCAAAATGTGAATGAGGAAAATTTCTCTGATATTCAT
>JBNLCD010000687.1:0-2834 GCA_050303635.1 Anaerolineae bacterium | reverse complement strand
AGCTTGCTTCAGCATGCTTGTTTTTAAGCTAGCGGTACGGCTTCAGCCTACCGTGTTCTTATCCCAGTGACCTGCTCTACGATTCAACAGCGTCCTCACCAAAAATAATACTTTCGGCAATTTCGCGCGCGACCACGTCCCAGTTTTCTTTGACCGGAGCCGTCACCATCGCGGTAAACAGATAGTGTTGGTCATCTTTCACCAGATAGACAAAATAGAAATCCATTGTTGAATCTTGACCCAGCAAACTCATTTTCGAGTTGATTTCACGAAAACTAGCATTCGAGCCATCCATTGTTATGGCGCTGGATTTATCATTAATCTTGATCGAATACAGAAACAAATCGCCTTCATAATATTCCTTGGTTTCGGAGATCATATTGTCGATAATATAATCGGCAGGTTGTGGGATGGGTTGCATCACGGCCACAAATAATTCTTGACCTTGGGCCTTATCCTCAATCGTGAGCGCAAAATCCCAGAATGCTTCAGATGGATAAAGCGAATTTAGACCTTCGGAGAATTTACCCCACGGGTCAATATCATCCATATTCACCGTTGTGCGATTGGTTGTTACCATGCGTTCGTTGGGATATTGATTGAGAACCCAACCATCTGGATAACTCATGGTAAATGTTTGATTGCTGGCGTTTTGAGTCAATTCAAGCGGCGGTTCTTCAGTCGTATCGCCACCGAACCAGCCCAATACATAACCTGCGACCAGACCCACTATCAATAGAACCGCCACAACACCGACAACGGCCACCATCATGAATGCGGTGTCATCATCGAGCATACCCGCCGCCGACTTCTTGGTTTTCGCAGTGCTCATTTCAGCGTCAATACGCATCCCCAATGGCCGTAAGTCAACATTCGGTTTATCCGCAAATGGATTGTTTGGAGAGATCCCCGGTTCATCGTCGAAAAATTCATCAACCGACGGCAAACCAAATGACACACCCGAAGCCGGTTGACTTTGACTCATCCCTAAGGGATTGGTGAGTGCCACTTGGGCGGGGGCTGGGCTTTCTGTAAATGGACTGGTGACAGGTGGGGTCGGATCAGTTGTAAAAGGGGATGCTTGAACAGGGACAGCCACCACTTGCTCCGCACGATCCAATTCATCCAACATGGCTTGAGCTTCACCATGAAACGGATTCATCTCAAGAATATGCTCACAGCATTGACGTTTTACTTTAGGATTCTTGACTAGATTGGCGACAAACCACCAAGCATCAAGATCTTCAGGATTTTGCTTAATATATTGTTTGGCATATTGAAGCGCTTCCTGACGCTGGCCAGACTTGGCCATATTCACAACTTTTTGCTTAAATTGGTCGAACATCAATAAATCCCCATATGAAATAATGTAATGACAATTTTAATAATAGCCTAAAGCGGCATAGGCATCAATTTTATGAGGCAAAACATCCGCAATTTTAGGGGGTTTTTCATGAAAGCTGTAAAACATATTGCAAAAACTCAATGAAATTGATTTGCATTGACCCGCTAAAATATAATTTGACGCCCTAACTTAATTTTTAGAGTCAAAAAGTCTTTTTAGGTTAAGGAATCTTAACGGTCAAACTGGTTATTTTAACGAATTTTCCTCCCGCACCTAGTCGAGTTCACAATTCTGTGCTCAAATGGTGACCATGCTATACAATGGTTGAAAACAACAGTCAAAACTCAACGATAGCAGATTATTTTTTGTGCATGTTGCGTATTAGAAATTATGAGGACATTTTTTAATGAACCCCCTTTATATCACTTCGGTGGTAACTTTTTCTGGCAAAACAGCCTTGTGTTTGGGATTGGGTTTATATTTGCAACGTCAGGGACTCAATGTTTGCTATATGAAGCCAGTCAGCACGCAAGGTTCAAATGAAGGTGAGCGAGCCCGCGATGCGGATGCCACCTTTGTCTCACGGGTGATTCGCTCCAAACATCCGATCGAAACCATTACACCTGTCATTGTGAATGATGAACTACTTGAACGACAAATGACCAATCAATTAGACCGCGATTTGTGGAACGATATCCAGACAGCCTATGATCAAGTGAGTCAGGGGGCCGATGTGGTCTTGCTGGAAGGTGGGTCGTCCATGCAAGATGGTTTTGCGGTGGGCTTAAACTCTGTTGCCGTGGCGCGTCAGTTAGGCACGCCCGCGCTGGTCATTAGTCGTTGGCGTGGTTCAGCCTATTTGCTGGACGATATTATGGCGGCCAAACATCGGCTGAAAGATAATCTCAAAGGTGTTATTTTGAATGCCATTCCCGCTTCCCATTGGGATCACGTTGCGGAAACGATGGTGCCTTATTTGGAACGCGAAGGAATTCCGGTTTATGCAGTTTTGCCATACCGCTCGCCGCTCATGGCGATTAGTATCGGTGAACTGGCGGATTTACTGGATGCCAAATATCTGGTGGGTGAACATCTGAAAGATCGCCTGATTGAAAATACGATGGTAGGGGCCATGACAGTTGAAACCGCCTTACCAAGTTTACATGGAGCCAAGAATAAAGCGGTCATTACCGGGGGCGACCGTCATGATTTACAAGCCGCCGCGCTGGAAACGTCCACCTTATGTCTGATTTTGACAGGTGGTATCGAACCGGGCGAAACCGTTATGCAACGCGCGACGGATATGGGCGTTGCGATTTTGATGGTGGAGCACACCACAATTGAAGTGGTGGAGCAGATTGAGCGGCAAGCGGGTAAATCGCGCTTGCGCCAAGCTGAAAAATTGAATCGTTTCCAAGCCTTGCTCCAAGAACATTTTGATTATGATCGTTTTCTAGCTGATTTCGGCATAGAGATTAGCTAGCCAAAT